>JAFUGM010000077.1 GCA_017469355.1 Solobacterium sp.
AGTGACAGACTGAGCGGGGAGTGAGAGGCCTCTTAAGAGGCCGCAAGAAATAGGTGGAGTAGAGACCCGCCTTTAGGCGGCCTGGTAACATGCCCTGGAGGGGCAATTCAAACCACCAGCTGAGCTGGTGGTTTGTGACTTGGAATTCGAGTCCGTAAGGCAAAGGAGCTGATGAAAGACCCCAGTCTCCGGATTGGAGATATCAGTGAAAAGGTTGGTTTCCTGGATCTGGCACACTTCTCCCGTGTGTTTAAGAAAATGACGGGAATGCCACCAAACGAATACCGAAAGACCATCTGAACTGCACATTCAGCCAATAAGAAACAGAACAGCTATGAACGGGATCATCTCCGCATAGCTGTTTTTATCACGGGAGACTAACAGATGAAGCGATTGGCTGCTGGCAGGGATTGACAATTCTTGAATAAGATATCAAAATGATATCACAACGATATAGGGGGAGATCTTATGAACGAGATTGTATTAAATCAGAAAAAGAATGGGTTGACTGTATTGATTGCGGTCATCGCACTGTATGTTCTGGCAGTGCTGGGATTGTTTATCGGGAATCCGGTGATCGGAGTAATCTGCGTAATATGGCTGGCCCTTGGATGGATTCTGCTTTGCGGATTGAAGGTGCTTGGCCCGCAGGAAGCACTGGTACTGACACTGTTTGGTAAATATATCGGTACATTGAAAGGGGAAGGTTTCTATTTTGTAAATCCGTTTGTGTCTGCAGTGAATCCTGCCGCAAGAACGCAGCTTTCTCAAAGCGGAGATGTGAAGCCGGAAGGCATTCAAGTTCTTACTGGATCAAATGGAAATACCGTCAGTGTTCCCTCTGGATCTAAGAAGATCAGTCTGAAGGTAATGACCCTGAATAACGCCAGACAGAAAATCAATGATGTGCTCGGCAATCCGGTGGAAATTGGAATTGCGGTGACCTGGAGAGTTACGGATACCGCAAAGGCGGTATTCAATGTGGATAACTTCAAGGAGTATCTCTCATTGATGTGTGATACCGCATTGCGTGATATCGTACGTCTTTACCCCTATGATATGGCGCCTGGAATTGATACAACCGGTGATGGACATCCGGATGATGGAAGCCTCAGGGGCTCCAGCACGGTAGTCGCAGATCGTATTAAGGAAGAGATTCAGACTAAGGTAGATAATGCCGGAATCGAAATCATTGAAGCGAGAATTACCTATCTTGCCTATGCGCCTGAAATCGCAGCTGTGATGTTGCAAAGACAGCAGGCCAGCGCAATCATCGACGCGAGAAAGATGATTGTAGATGGAGCGGTCGGTATGGTGGAAATGGCGTTGGATCGCTTAAAGGAGAATGGAACTGTAGAACTTGATGAGGAGCGCAAAGCTGCCATGGTTTCCAACCTCCTGGTCGTACTTTGTGGGAATCATGATGCGCAGCCCGTCGTAAATTCTGGTAGTCTTTATTAATGGCAGATGAAAAGAAACAGGTACCACTTCGACTTTCCCCAAAGCTGTATGCGGCAATCGCATCCTGGGCAGAAGATGATTTCCGATCCGTCAATGGGCAGATTGAGTATCTTCTTACAGAATGTGTGAAGCAGCGAAGGAAAAACGGTAAATATGTGGGAGAGGATATAGACGCTCCTATCGAACTGGATATCAAATGATGAGAATGACCGATTGTACTGATCGGTCATTTTTGTATTGTGGGCATGAAGTGAGTTATAATTTTAGTGATAAGAGTGGAAATGAAAGGGACAGATATTCAGAAAAGATAACGAATTACAGAACTTATGCGTGGGGATTTCATTTTGCGGGCAATAAAGATAGTGAACGACCTTACCCGGTCAAAAGGAGAATGCCATGCCCAGAAAAATGAATGTGAGGTTCCCACTGCACAATAACTACGTGTTTGAGGATGTCTTTACACAACCGGAATTATGCAAGGAACTCCTGCAGATCATACTCCCGGAGGTAGAGCTACATGAATTCCTGCAATTGAATATGGAATTCACCATCAAGATCAACCCAAAGATACGGGGTATCCGACTGGATATCTATGGGGAGGATGGGAAATGTATCTTCGCCATAGAAATGCAGGTTGATGCTGCAGACTTTCCAGCAGAGCGGGATCGGGAATATCATTCCATGATTGATGCGAACAATTTGTTGGAAGGTATGAAACCAAAGGAGCTTAAGACGGTTCATCTGATTGTGATTACAATGAGCCCTCCGTTTGATAGTGATCAGATGGTGACGCATATTGATAAAACCGCAAGAGGAATCGGATTGTATGATGACCGATCCTATACGCATTACATTTATGCCAAAGGGAAGGATACAGAAGATAATCCACGGCTGAATGCGTTCTGCCATTATCTGGCATATGGAGAGGTAGGAGACGATCCGTTTGTGAAAAAGATACATGAAGAAGTATTAAGGCTGAATAACGATGAGGAATGGAGGAAAGGCACAGTGGAAATCAGCGGTAACATGTATGAGGTATTCAGAGAAATGGAGAAGGAAAACTTCGAAAAAGGCACTGCGTTTGGCAAAGAGCGGGCAACGGGATTAATGGCTTTCAAGTTTTTCGAAAGTTACCTTCAGGATGGAATGAGCGTAGCGGAAGCGTACAAGAAGATTTCGGATATCTGTAAACTCCCGTTGGACTATGTGAAACAGGCGATCGAAAAGGGAAGGAATACTACCGGGGAATAAGTGTGAATAAAATGACATAAGAAATAAGCAAATAAGCCGCATTAAAAACAGAATATCAAAGCTAGACATCAAAATACTCAGCTTGTAGCAGCGCTTCTTTCGTCATCTGGCATTGAAAATGATTTGATGATCTGATTAA
>JAFUGM010000011.1 GCA_017469355.1 Solobacterium sp.
ATTAGAAGGACGATTAGAAGGACGAAAAGAAGGACGATTAGAAGGCAGCACGAAAAAGGAAAAGGAGATGTTTGAGGCCATGAGAGCGATGGGTGCTTCAAAAGATTTCATGGATGCAATACAGGAATACATTCATTCTCCATCACCGAAGATGACATTTTAGATGTTGCTGGTCGGATCAGTACAGCTGCTGAACTTGTAATTTCGATTCGGACAGGAGGAGTAGACATGTGTAAAGCGTTAGATGACTGGTCAAGAAGAGAGCGGAGTGAAGGCCGCGCAGAAGGACGATTAGAAGGCGTGGATGAGGTGTTTGCGCTCATGAAGGAAATGGGAGTTGAGGCAGAGCTGATTGAGAGTATGTATGTGAAGCTTCATCCTGGCAATGTTATGCCCGCATGAAGCGTTGGACTTGCAATGCCTGGTCAGGAACAGGACCCGAACAGGCAGTTTACCTATCTGAAATCGTAGAGTAAGAGTCATTTCGTTCACTGTGCCTATTACATAACAGCTGTTCTTACATTTGCGCTGAGATTTGTAAATAAAGGTAAGAATAGTAAAATATGGGCAACAGGAGATTTTATCATGACGAACCGACTTCCTGAAAAACTGAGTGCACTTCGTAAGCATTTTGGTTATTCCCAAGGGGATATGGCAGAACGACTTTCGGTGCCGGTTGTGGAATATATGAACTGGGAAAATGGAAATACGATCTGTCGCATTGACCAGCTTCGTATTCTTTCCAACTTATTTAAAGTGCCGATTGAAGATCTTGCGGACAATACACGTGCAGTAACACTTCCGCGTCTTGACGAAGACGATGACAGTATTCAGATTGCTTTTACGGGTGGACATTCTGAACCCGTGGTAGAACAGGCTTCTGAAGAACTTGAAACGGATGTGACGGAAGATCTGATTGCTGGATCTGTATTGATATCCAGTCATGAGGATACGGATGTTGAAGAACCGCTAACCGAACCGACACGAATTCTTGATACAGCTGAACTTCAGAAAACCGCAGTGATCCAGATCGAGGAAGATCCGGATGAAGAAGATGAACCGGAGGAGGAAATAGAATCCACCGGGTCACGATGGAACCCGAAATTAATTGGAATAATTCTTGGTATCGCAGCACTGCTGGTGGCGATTGTGGTTGCTGGGACAAGATTGTTCGGGAAGCGTGCAGAACAGACGACGGTTTCCTTGAGTGATACGAATCGTCTTGCGCTAGGAGGCACCTTTTCCCTGTATCTTTCATCTGAAGGAAATCTCGTGAAGGCAGGACAGGCGATCCCTGCCATTGATGATACGGATCTGGTACAGATTTCTGCCGGCACAAACTGGGCGCTTGGACTGAAGAATGATGGTACGGTTGTCTGCGCCGGAGCGAATAACGCATGCCGGGTGGATGAATGGAATGATATTGTCATGATCGCCGCAGGAGAAAGCCATAGTGTAGGTCTGAAAAGCGATGGAACCGTGGAATGTAATGGAAGTTCCGGCGCATGCAGTGTCAGTGACTGGACAGATGTTTCCGCAGTATATGCGGGTAACGAAATTACTGTTGGTGTAACTACATCAGGAGAGCTGTTACTGTCAGGCAATGTTAGTTCCGCAGAACGCCTTCGTTCCCTTACTGGTGTGAAATCTGTAGACCTTGGGTCAAATCAGGTGATTGTTACCTTCCTGGATGGAACCGTGGGATGTTATGCGATTGGTTCTTCTTCCACCAGTAATACCGGCGCATGGTCTAATATGGATGCGGCTGTTACCGGAGGAAACTTCGCGGCCGGACTATCTGGTGGTAAAGTTACCATCGCCAGCACGGATGACTCTCTGGTAAAGGCAGTCGCAGACTGGCATGACATTCAATATATTGCGGCGAGAAACAATACTCTGATCGCAGTGAATGGAAAAGGAACGGTGATTGGCATCGGAGATAATTCTACGGGGGTTTACAGTGAGAATGATGATGAAGCACTCCCAGAGGAAACAGAGACAACAGAAGAGACGCTGAAACAGGTCAGTAACGTTCAGTTTAAAGTCACTTCCGCAAATCTTCAGATTACCTGGGATGCGGTGGCGGATGCGGATTTCTATACTGTAAAGGTCAATACGTCTCCCGAAACTTCCTTGAAGACAGAAAAACCGAGTGTTTCGGTTTCTACAGATAAACTTCGCAGCGGCCAGAACTATGTCATAACCATTACCGCCTGTGCCAAGGAGAATTCAGAGTTCAAGGATTCCACAGCCTTGATCATGAATTATCAGTTTGAGGCGAATCTGACAAAGCTTTCGATGCCGTCAAACATCACCTGCAACCAGGATGGTACAGATATGGTCATCCGTTGGGATGCGGTAAATAACGCAGACCATTATGAAGTGACGGTTCAGGAGATGAGCAAGACCGTAACCGATACTTCGGTACGTCTGGATATGAAAGACTGGTCCAGTTCCACATTCACTGTATATGTGACTGCTTATCCAAAGGAAAGTGACACACGGTATACGTATAGTGATACCGCAACCGGAACTGGTAAATATGAGGTTCAGAAGACAGATCTGGCGAAGTCCTCAATCACGGAGCGAATCCCGGGAGAAAATGGTGAACTGCGCCTGGCATGGAGCGCTGTAGAAAACGCTGGAGGATATACTGTTTCCATCGGAAATCAATCAATTGATACCCCTGGCACAAGTTACGTCTTCACTGGTCTATCGGCAGGAGATTATGAACTGCGGGTAACCGCGAATCCTTCAGATACGTCGAGATATAACTCCAGCACTTATACGGAGACATACTCCTATAAACCGGTAGAACCTCCTGCACCACAGGTACCGGAACCGAGTAATCCACCGGAGGAATCCTCCGAACCAACGAATGAGTCAGAAGAACAAACTTCGGAGGACTGATGATGAGTGATGTGATTAATGCGGAAGAGAAGCTTTGGTATTATGCCAAGCCGGATGGCTCAAAATTCGGGCCATATTCTGATGAAGAACTGGTAAAGCTTCTGCGGAATGGAATACTGACAAAAGATGACTTTATCTGGATGGTGGATTTTGAAAACTGGATGAACGTCGGAAACTCCATTTACAGCTACTATCTCGAACATCCTTTTCAGGAATAACATGGCAACGGTGCTTTCTTCGGAGAGCGCCGTTTCATAACAGGGAGACTTATGAGAGAGAAATTAAACTTATACACACATGATGGACAGTTTCATGCGGATGAGGTGTTTGCGACCGCGATGTTTTCTCTGATTGCGGAAGAGATTCATGTGGTACGCGGACCAGATACAGAAGTGCCGGAGGGAAGTGATTGGATTGTTTATGATATCGGCGGCGGACCTCTGGATCACCATACACCGGAAAACAAGGAGACGAATGGCTGTCATCCCGGAACAGAAGTTCCTTATGCGGCCTGCGGGCTGGTATGGCGTGAATATGGGGAAGAGGTTCTTCGGGAACTGGATTGCCCAGAGCGATATCTTTCGAAGGTGATGCGAAGGGTCGAGAGTTCTCTGATTATCGGAATCGATGCGGAGGACAACGAATTTCATCCGGTATTGCATAAAGCACAACAGATTCCTCAGCTGAGTGAAGAGCAGCGAAAGGAGCTCGCAAGAGAGAGCCGTACTTCAATGACGGTGTCTCAGATGATCAAGGACTTCAATCCTACCTGGAACTCTTCTATGGATCCGTATGAATGCTTTATGGATGCGGTGTCCTTTGCGAAGGACGTGTTGATTAACCGCATTGATAATGCGATTTCCAGTGCGGATGCGTATGATTTTGTGATGCGGGCAATTGACTACTCTGCCGGGCATATTCTGATCATGGATCGCTTTGCGCCATGGGAGGGCATTGTATACGGACAGAAATCCAACCCCAAGGCTAATGATATCTGGTATGCGATTTACCCAGCACTCCGCGGCGGATGGAATCTGCAGTGTGCGCGTGCTGGATCAGAAAACCGCACGGAATATCGTCACCCGCTTCCGGCGTCATGGTATGGTTTGCGCAATGAGGAACTTGCGGAAGTGACAGGTGTACCGGGTTCTCTGTTCTGTCACGTGTCGGGATTTCTTGCGGGGGCAGAAACACAGGAAGCGGTTCTGGAACTGGCGCGGATTGCGTGCGCAAATGAAAATGCCCGTCAATGACGGGCAGGAATGACATGTCAGGATAAGGCAGCGATGACTTCCTTCAATTCAGGAATGGAAGTACTCGCTCCTTTTCTTGTGACGGAGATGGAAGAAGCCTTTGAAGCTAATCGCATGGCATCTCTAAGATCCACACCCTCCGCAAGGGAACCGATCAGGAATCCAGTAAAGGTATCACCAGCTCCGACCGTATCGATCGCTTTGACCGGATACGCTTCCTGATTGTAGCGAATGCCATCCTTGAGGGCGACACTTCCTTTTGCGCCAAGTGTTACGATGATAACCGCATTCGGGAAGCGGGAGGAAAGCTCTTCAAGAACATCTGCGCTTTGCGCGTTTGACGCAAGGACAGCGGCTTCTTCTTCATTTAACAGGAAGTAATCCACATACCCCAGCGGCATTTTCTGGACCGTCGCATTCATCGGAGAAGGATTCAGTACGATTTTCATCCCGATGTCATGCGCTTTTTCCATCAGATAAGGAAGTTCGGAAATTTCATTCTGGAGTACCAGCCAGTCCCCGTTCACAAAATGAGACAATACGTCATCAATCTGTGTGCGGCTTACGGCCTGATTAGCTCCGCCATCCAAGACAATGCAGTTTTCTCCGCCTGGCGTAACCTGGATAAAAGCACTTCCGCTAGGGGTGTTATCCAGCTGGGATACAAACTGTGTATTTACGCCCGAGCGGTTCAGCGTATCCAAGAGGATTGCGCCATCCTGTACGCCAACAGCGCCAGCGTGATAGACCTCCGCTCCGCTTTTGGCTAACGCAACAGACTGGTTCAGTCCTTTCCCGCCGCACGCAAGGGTTCGGCTGAAGGAAGCTTCGGTTTCTCCCGGGCGCACAAAATGATCGACCTGATACGTATAGTCGAGATTCAATGATCCAAAATTCAGTATTTTCATAAAAGAGTCAGTTCTCCTGTAACCCTATTATACAAGATTGAAGGGGAAGGGTTGTTACGGTATAATTTCGATGATTAACCATGAACAGGTACGCATGAGACGTCGGAACCGGCGTCTCTTTCGCAAAAAGGAGGCAGTTATGATCAGACTCTACAATACCAGAACGCTAACCGTGGAAGAATTCAAACCGATTACCGAAGGGAAGGTAAACATGTATGTATGCGGTCCTACCGTATATAACTATGCCCATATCGGAAATGCCAGACCGATGGTGGTGTTTGATGTGCTGAAGCGTCTGTTTGAGGCGGAAGGTTATGATGTGACCTATGTCAGTAACTTTACGGATGTGGATGACAAGATCATTAATAAAGCGCTGGAAGAAGGCGTAAGTGAAGAAGTCATAGCGCAGCGCTATATTGACGCATATCAGGCCGTCCGGACGCAGCTGAATACTGAACTTCCTGATATTACACCACGTGTTACCGAAACCATGAATGAGATTATCGACTTTGTGGATCAGCTGGTGGAAAAGGGAAATGCGTATGAAGTGAATGGGGATGTGTACTTCTCCGTGGACAGTGTTCCTACCTATGGCGAGATTTCTCATCAGAAGCCGGAACAGCTTGAGGCGGGGGCTCGTATTGAAGAAAATGACCAGAAGAAGAACCCGTTTGATTTTGCGCTCTGGAAGAAGACAGACAAGGGAATCAAGTGGGACTCTCCCTGGGGTCCAGGACGCCCGGGATGGCATACTGAATGTGTTGTCATGATTAACGATAACCTTGGACCGATGATTGATATTCATGGCGGAGGAATGGACCTTCGTTTCCCCCATCATGAAAATGAAGCAGCACAGCAGGAAGCCCTTCATGGCAATGCCCTGGCAAACTACTGGGTTCATAATGCGATGGTAAATATTAATGGGGAAAAGATGTCCAAATCTCTTGGCAATACCCTTTGGGCAAAGGATGTTGTGGAGAAACTTGGAACGAATCTGACCCGCTGGCTGATGTCATCCGTTCATTACCGCAAGGAGCTGAACTTCTCGGATGAAACCATCGAAACCGCACGGAAGGAGCTGGATAAGGTGCTGACTCCGATCCGCCAGACAGAAATCAAAGCTGCCCTTGCCGGAGTGACGCTCAGTGAGGCATATGATGAAGCGGCTTACCGGGAATTCCTGGATCAGCTCGATGATGATATGAATACGCCGAACGCGTATACCGTAATCTTTGAGACGATTAAGAAGCTCAACGGGTCGCTTCGTCAGCGGGAGATTGATTGGAATACCGCAGGTGCGTATCACAATGCGGTGGTAAAGATGCTTAATGTATTGGGTATTGTGCCGCCGGAAGTCAATGTGACGGAAGAGGATAAGGAACTGTTTGCGGGATGGAATGAAGCCAAGGCACGCAAGGATTTTGCGGCGGCGGATGAGTTCCGCGCAAAGCTGATCGAGAAGGGACTGATCTGATGCGTCCTGATGAACATTCCGGCCGTACGCTGGCCTACCTCGGAGACGCGGTATGGACACTGAAGGTTCGGGAATGGCTGATTGAACAGGGCTATGGGACCGGGAAGCAGCTTCAGAAGCTTACGATTCGCTTTGTCAGCGCCCGGGGGCAGGCTGCGCTCTATGATCACCTTCATGAGGAAGGCTGGTTTACGGAAACCGAGGAAGAACTCTTTCACCGTGGACGGAATGACAATGCGGGTACAGTGCCGCGCAGCACGGATGTGCTTACTTATCGCAGATCGACCGGCTTTGAGGCGATTCTGGGCTGGCTGAGACTGAGTGGACAGGATGAGAGAATCGATGAACTGCTTCAGAAAGCAGTAGAAATGACGGGAGTGTTATGACGCAGGTTGTATACGGAAAACAGGTAGTACGTCAGATTCTGAACGAAGGATCCCGGGCAAAGACCCTGTATCTTCAGAATTCCTATCCGGAGTTTGAACAGGCCGCAAGGAAGAATCATATTCCGGTAGTGTTCGTTGATCGCCGAAAGCTCACGAAGCTCTGTGAAAGTGAACATCACCAGGGTGTGGCGGTGGAAATTGAGCCATATCATACCGTCTCACTTCAGGAACTGATAGATGGAAAAAAGCAGGAATACGGATTTCTGATTCTGCTGGATGAAATCGAGGACCCGCATAATCTTGGAGCGGTGCTTCGTACCGCAGATGCGGTGCAGGCAGATGGCGTCATATTCAAGAAGAATCGTAATGCCGGATTAACACCTACGGTTGCGAAAGTCAGCGCAGGCGCAATCGATACCGTAAAATGTGCAGCGGTAACCAATCTTACCAGAACATGTGAGGAACTGAAGAAGCAGGGATATTGGATTGTCGGCGCGGATATGGACGGAGAAGATTACCGTTCGTTGAAGTATGACTTCAATACCGTGCTGATCATTGGAAATGAAGGGAAGGGAATCTCGCGTCTGCTCAGAGAACAGTGTGACTTTGTGGTTTCGCTGCCAATGCGTGGAAAACTATCCTCGCTTAACGCATCGGTATCTGCCGGTATTCTGATGTATGGAATTGACGCCGCCCGGCATCCACTATAAAAAAGATCCGCAGTAGATATTCCTACTGCGGATTTTGATTAGAGAATATCGAGCAGCTGCTCTCTTGTTAGAGCGGAAGAAGACATCTCCTCATTTCCCAGGATCTCATCTGCGAGGTCCTTTTTTGACTCCTGCAGGTCGATGATACGTTCCTCCAGGGTGTCTTTTACGATCAGACGGTATACTGTAACGATATTTGTCTGACCGATGCGATGGGCTCGATCGCTGGCCTGATTTTCTACGGCAGTATTCCACCATGGGTCATAATGAATGACAATATCCGCAGCGGTAAGATTCAGACCGGTTCCTCCTGCTTTCAGCGAAATGGTGAAGACAGAAGTATCATCGGACTGGAATGCGTCAACCAGCTCGATTCGTTTCTTCTGCGGTGTTTCACCGAAGATGGAGTAATGACTGATTCCAACATCATCCAGTTTCTGATTCAGCTTTTCCAACATGGTTTTAAACTGAGAGAACAGAAGCACCTTATGTCCGGATTCTACTGCTGTTTGAATCAGTTCAATACAGAGATCCTGTTTGGCAGAGTTTCCCTGATAGTTATCATAAATGAGACCAGGATCACAACAGGTCTGACGGAGTCTTGTCAGTTCTGCGAGAACCGCGATCCGGTTCTTACGGAATTCATCATCACTTTCCTGTTCCAACATCAGTTTCAGCCGTTGTTTGCGTGCTTCGTACAGGTCCTGCTGCTCTCCTTCCAGAGGCGCATAATAGATTTCTTCAAGTTTCTCCGGAAGATCGCTCAGCACATCGGCTTTTCTGCGTCTCAGGATAAACGGTGAAATCATCTGGCGGAGCCGCTCCTGGGCAAATCCATCACGTTCCTTTACGATGGGGCTTTCGATGGTTTTACGGAAATATGCATACGGATACAGGAACCCGGGAAGCAGATAATCGAAGATACTCCAGAGCTCCGAGAGCCGGTTCTCAATTGGTGTTCCGGTAAGCGCAATGCGGAAAGACGCTTTCAACATCTTCACCGATTCGGATGCCTGGGTAGCGGCGTTTTTGATGAACTGCGCCTCATCAATGACTTCCACATCGAATGTTTTTTCTTCATACAATTCGATATCCCGCTTCAAAGAATCATAGCTTGTGATGATGACTCCCTGTTCTGACACAGAATCGATCAGGTGTTTACGTAAAGTCTGTGATCCGCTTACCGCAGTTACAGGAATCTCCGGCGCAAAGCGGGAGAATTCGTTTTTCCAGTTATATACCAGAGACGCCGGGCATACGATGATACATTGACGGCGATCCTGAATGGATAAGAGAAGGGTGATGACCTGAATGGTTTTTCCAAGTCCCATTTCATCTGCTAGTAATGCCGCAAAGTGATTCCGACGGAGCTTTCTAAGCCAGAGATAACCTTCCTTTTGATAAGGACGCAGAGTTCCATTGAGACCTGCAGGGACATCGGTATCGGGTTCGTCTTCAGAAAACGCATGAATCAACTGGTTGAACTGCGCATCCCGATTGATTTCCAGGGCACTGGAAGAAGCCGTCCGATCAAGATACATTGCCCGATAGGAAGGAATGCGTGCTTCTCCGGATCGGATCTCCTTTGGGGAAAGCTGAAGGTCTCTTGTGAGCGAGGCCAGTGCCTCCAGTTCTTCTTCATCCTCTACCTTGAAGTAATTTCCGTTCTTCAGACGATAGTATTTCTTCTTGGGGGTATAGCGGGAAAGGATCTCGGAAAGATCATCCAGCGTTCGCTGATCAGAAGTGAGATGAAGCTGTAAGAGATCTGCTTTTAAGGATACGCCGACGGCGAATCTGCCGGAGGAATGAACCTGAAGGCGTTTCAGCGCATCAGAGATGTATACCATGCCATAACCCTGAAGGGCAGGGATTCCGTCTGTCAAAAAGGAAACGGCACGCTCGTCATCGTCTATGATCGCCATGCGATGATTGGTTGGATCAAAGGTGTTGAACCAGTTGTTTACCTTATTGAGAATGGACTGTTCCATCGTAACCATACGCTGGTTTCTGTCTTCTTCCATTCCCTCAAAGACGTTATAACGACGGTTTTCATAGGTCGCATAGAGTTCACAGGTAATCAGATTATCCTGCGGCAGGTCGAGATAAAACGAGAAGACCGGTGTAACTGGCATATATCGTTCAATATCCGGTACCAGAAGATCAAACTGTTCTGAGGAACTGAGATAGGGATATAACGAGTTCAGGAATGGACGAAGATCATTCTGCCGGATAAAGAACGTGTCACGATTCGAGACGGAGGTTGCGTTGACAAACTGTTCGAGGACTTTGGCTTCTTCGTTCTTCACGCGACAGATTACCTTGCGGTCCGGCTGAATGAAATAGCAGTAATCTGCACCTTTTATGAAATATGGTGTCACGGTGTGGAATTCGAACCCATGATTCTGAACGGGCTTCAATGACCCAGTGAACTTGGGAAGTTCGTCCACAACACGGTATGCAAGCGTAGGAATTTCGAAAGACACATCCAGATGGATCGGAAGGTTGGAAGCGGCGTCCATAAACATATCAAGATACATCCCGGAAAGAAGTAAATCCCGTGTCATCTGCACATATTCATAGGAAGAGCGATACCAGGAACGCTGAGGGGCGACACTGTTATGCGGATTAGATGCCCGCTTGAAGAATTGAAACACCGGGGCGGAAGCGGCCTCAAAGGAATCATCACAGGGAAGGAAGGAGAGCTTTTTACTGGGGGAATAGTTCATGTTGGATCGTTCCTTGGCGACCAGGTCATTGATCGATCGGACGATGTAGGAACGCTCTCCTCTTCGACCGATTTTAAAGTGCACCTGAAGCTGGTTGAAATCATCATCGTCCTGAACCAGTTCCGCCCAGGGCTCCAGATAAATCGTATGGGAGCGATCAGGAAGAAAGGAGGGCTCCGCAGCCGCAAGAAACCGCTGAATAGGATAATCGGTAGTTTTATCCTCCGGCGGAATGAATTCATCAAATGTTCCATTGTCCTGGCATTTCTTAAACAGAATCGCCACTGCCGCCACATGTTGGCAGAAGCTGGTGGACTTATGATTGCCACAGGTACAACTCCAATGGACAAACCTGGAGTTCTTCATATCCACTCGAAGCTTTGCGGTGTAAGTCGTCCAGTGAAGCGAGACGGATTCTACATCTGACTGAATATCGATGTAAGGGTAGTCGGGCCTAAAACCGCTCTGATGAAGCTGGTTTTGTACGACCTGGATGTAGCCGCGGTTGTATTCATAAGGTTCGCAGTATTGTTCAATCAGTTCACGTGTAATCATATCTACTATCATAACAAAACAATGAATGTATAACGATGATCATGAAGGGTTCCAAACGATTTCCAAGTTCATGCACAAGCGGTGGAAGAACCGTGGAGAAAGAAGCGAAAGTTGTGGAGAGAATGAAAAAGATGTGGAGAGATTCCTCGTCATCCGATGCTAGAGTATGACTGCTAAAAACAGGTTGAGAGGTATCACATGGAAAATGTATATGAACTGCTTTATATGATTCGTATGAAAAATGAATGGGCAATGAACCGTTTATGTGCTCACATGAATGAAATGGTCGTGATAGAAGTGAATCACCTGATCAAGGAGTATGCCCCATTAGTGAGATACAGAGACGACATGATACAGGAAGGACAGATTGTAGTGGCGCGCGCCATAGAGACCTACCGAAATGATCGCTTCTGCTCCTTTTACACCTATGTGACGCTGGCAGTACGCCGAAGACTGTGGCAGGTCATTCATACCCTCAATACACAGGCAGAATTTGGCTTTAGTGGAACTGTGGAATATGAGGAGGACTCGGATATGATGATGGCTGCCACAAATCTCGCCGCAAGTCCCCAGATGTTATGGCGTCCGGAATACCATCTTGCCTATAACGAGGCTTATCATCGGCTGGAACAGATGGTGCAGACACTTTCGGAGGATGAGAAACGAGTGCTTGATACCTGGATAGAAGGTGGAACATACACAATGAATTGTGAGAAGCTGGGGCTGACTTATAAACAGTATGATGGTCGTCTGAACCGTCTGAAAAAGAAGGTGAGAAAAACCGTTTATCAAAGATCAAAGTAATCATCCATTCGCTATAATGAACTCACAACAATGAGGAGGGATTATGGGCATCACAGTGATCGGCGCGGTATTCATTGATATCAAAGGCTTCCCCTATACGCAGTATATTCCTGGTGGACGTAATGTCGGGAATGTCATTCAGGTCCATGGAGGTGTCAGCCGGAATATTGCGGAAGATATCGGAAACATTCAGCTTCAGCCAAACTTCCTGAGTGTGGTCGATGAGTCTGGTCTCAGCAGAGATGTGCTGAATCGTCTGGAAACCCATGGGGTGAATACGTCCTATATCCGCACCTCGCAGGATGGCCTTGGCACCTGGCTTGCGGTATTTGATAACCAGGGTGATGTCACAGCTTCCATCTCCAAACGTCCAGACCTCTCACTGATACTGGATGTGCTGAAAGAACAGGGAGATGAGATCTTCCGGATTACAGACAGCGTTGCGCTGGAGATTGATCTGGAAGAAGAAATACTGAATGAAGTGTTTGCGTTAGCGGACCGGTATGACCGTAAGGTTTATGCGGCAGTGTCAAATATGTCGATCGCCATGGAGCGAAGAGAATACCTGAAGCGGGTTGGTTGTCTTGTCTGTAACCTGCAGGAAGCGGGAATGTTATTCTCTGCCGAACTGGAGTCCTTATCCATTCAGGATCTTGAGGCGGTACTGTTTGAAAAAGTTCATCATGCGAGAATTCCAAATATGGTTGTGACACTTGGCGGAGAGGGTTGTATTTATATTGGAGAAACTGAGTCCGGATGGTATCCGGCACAGAATGTGGATGTGATTGATACGACCGGTGCCGGGGATGCGTTCTTTGCGGGAGTAACGATCGGACTTACCTATGGAAAGGATCTGCGCACCGCATCGGAAATCGGCACACGACTTGCCGCATCGGTCATCGCTACGAAAGACAGCACCTGCCCATCCTTCATGCCGGAGGAATTTGGAATCACAAAGAGAGGGCGCTGAGCTGTACGACATCTAATTCATAACGAAAGAAACTGCCGCGGGTGCGGCAGTTTCAGCGTTTTACGATAATGTTTTCGGAAGGAGGGAAGGAGATATAACCGGATGCGGTAATCGCCTTTCTTACCAGTTCCCGCATGGACTCGGGAATCACTTTAACTGTAGGGGCAGACCGAATCATGTCGTAATTTCCACCGCCGCTAGCGCGGTAGGAAGAAACACATATGGTGAATGTATCGTCATCTTCGATCGGCACACCATTCCGGGTCAATTCAACAATACGGTTTCCAGGATCCTCGGATACCTTGATCGTATATTCGATTCCATCCGCCATGTCGTAATAATACGGACGGGCTTTGGGAGACAGATAGCTCGGATTAACAATCACGGTTTCCACATCAATTGCCCAATAATCCGCTGTCTGCTCAAGATATGCGCGCAGGTCTTTTCCACTCAGCTGTTTTACAACCAGCGTGTTATCAAATGGACAGGTATGGAAGAGATCACGCATAGTGATCTCCGGATGGAAGCCAGTGGCTTCGGATGGGAGTGAAACAGCCGCGATGTCAGCGCCGGACGCCTCCAACATCACACGATTGAGGAAGGTGACGGCCTGTGACTTACGGAAGCGTGCGGTAAACGGATCACTGATCAGCAGATCCATGGATGTATGCCCTAATGAAGTGTCGAGCCAGGTTTCACAATCCTGCGCTTCCTGCTTCAGAAGTTCCAGAATAGAGTCATCTGCCGGCGCGTCATTCTTCAATATCCTGCTTTCGATCACACCGGTATCGGTATAGATATCAATACAGATTATTGATTCGCCATTGGACGCAGGCTGGGCATAGGTGGTGTTGAAGGCAGAACCGGACAGTTCTGTATGTGTATGACCAGTAATCAGAACATCAAGCCCATCAATCTCACGGATCATGCGGTAAGCCTGGTTTTCACCCGTTTCTTCTTCGTTCAATACCCCAGTGGTGACATCCCGTTCAAACCCGCCATGGTATAAACCGATAATATAATCTGCTTTTTCCAGACGGCGAATGGTTTCAACGGTCTTCTTTGCGGATTCAAACGCATTGCGGAATTTGAAATGTTTCCGCTGTCCTTTCACATAAGCAGGACTTTGACCGTGTGTGGTTACCCCAAAGAGGGCGAGTTTCTTCCCGGCAACTTCACGGATGACGTAGCTTACGCCTAATGGTTCTCCCCGATAGGAAACATTGGAAGTAATACATGGGGCGGACAAAGTGCTGAGGTGATGCGCCAGAGCATCCGGTCCGTAATCAAAGTCATGATTGCCAAGATTGATATAGTCATACCCAAGTTCAGCCATCGCACGGGTCATTGGAGAGGGTTCCTCTGGATGAAGGGAATAGTGATAACTCTGAATCGCCGATCCCTGCAGGGTATCCCCGTTATCTACGAGAATGGTGTTCTCATCCTTTAATGCGTCTATCAGTGTCTTCACTCTGGCAATTCCATGATTCGCTTCTGTCCCATCGGTATCGTGACGCGGGAAGATACAGCCATGTATATCTGAAGTCGCTAAAATACGAATGCGGTTTTTCATAAGAGCCTCCTTAGGCACGCCTTATTATATCGCAGTAATGTTTTCTTCCCGAAACGGATTTGGATATAATGGAACACACGATGAAGACATTCAATGTGAGTGAAGAGAGAAATCTCAGGGATCTTGGTGGATATCCAGGGGAAAATGGAAGAAGAATCCGACCTGGGCTGCTGTATCGAAGCGGCGCATTACATCTGTTTCATAAGGAGGAACTGGACGTATTACGTACGCTTGGCATTCATACCATTCTCGATCTTCGAGAGGCGTTCAGCTGGAAGAAAAAACCGGATCCTGAAATCGGTGCAGTTCATGCGCAATATGATGGAAAACCATCAAAAGGAGCAGAACAGATTGATTTCACGGAGCGTGGGTTTTCTTTGACTGGTCAGAAAGCGAAAGACCAGTTGTCACGGTTATATACCTATTACGAAGATATGCCGTTTGGGTATGATGCGTTTCATGTGATGATGAAGGAGTTGAAGGAAGGAAATACTCCTTTTCTCTTTCACTGTACCAAGGGGAAGGACCGTACTGGTGTTGCGGCACTGATCCTTCTGTTAGCGCTTGGCGCAGATGCGGAAACCGCAATTGAAGATTATCTTTATTCCAATACGGCACGGGCTTCTTTGATCAAAGCGAAGATGAAGGAAGCACGTCAGATCCACCCCGAAGATTCAGACTATCTGGAACTCCGCTATCTTCAGGAAGGAGTTCGTCAGGAAGTAGCCGAACGGGTGATTGATGGCATCATAACCCGGTGTGGCTCGTTTGAAGGTTATCTGAATCAGGAATACGGATGGAGTGAAGAAGACATTCACGTATTCCGGGAACAGTTTCTGGAATGAATGTGATATGATTTCTCCAGGGAAATGATGTCTTCCTGGGAGCTTATTCCCAAACCGCTGAATGAAGCTGATGACGTCTGGTGTGTTTTGTCATGCCGGGCGTTTTTTCTTCGGCATGCGGGAGGTAGAGGACAATGATTTTCAGTGCCGCGCTTATCATTCTGTTTGGATTGCTTACTGGAGCGTTATGTCAAAAAGCCAAACTTCCGCCATTGATCGGTATGTTAGGAAGTGGAATTCTTCTTGGGCCGTATGGACTTGGCTGGCTGGATGATTCCATTCTTGGAATCTCGGCGGATCTTCGGAAGATTGCGTTAATTCTGATTCTCTTGCGGGCAGGATTGAATCTCAATATTGAAGATCTGAAGAGGGCAGGGCGTCCAGCTGTGCTGATGAGCTTTCTTCCAGCCACCTTTGAAATCGCTGGTACAACACTGCTTGGCGGGCCCTTGCTTGGAATGAGTCTGAAAGAAGCTTTGGTGCTGGGGAGCGTGCTTGGGGCGGTATCCCCGGCGGTGATCGTACCGCATATGTTAAAGCTGATGGATGAAGGTTATGGCAGGGATAAAGCGATCCCGCAGATGATTCTTGCCGGGGCAAGTGCAGATGATATTTATGTGATTGTGCTGTTTTCCTGCTTTACTGCCTTTGCGCAGGGGCAGGGCATTTCTCCGCTTTCTTTCCTGCGCATTCCGACATCCATCGGATTGGGAATTGGTGTTGGAGTTCTTTCGGGAATTCTGGTTTCGCGAATTCTGATCCACGTAAAGGACGGTTCGAAGCGAACGTTAATTCTGCTGTGCGCTTCCTTTCTGTTGGTGTCGTTAGACGATCAGCTTCAGGGCGTGATTGGCTGTTCAGGGCTTCTTGGAAGTATGGCAATGGGGCTTACTGTATCGAGACTTACAGAAAAGGAAGGCCATGAAACAGCACTTCAGCTGGGGAACTTATGGAAAGGCGCAGAACTGTTTCTCTTTGTGCTGGTTGGAGCAGCGGTAAATATTCGATCCGCAGTCACAAGCGGGCTCAGGATTCTGCTTTTGATTTCTGGCGCGTTGTTGTTCCGCATGGTGGGTGTATATCTCTGTCTGCTCAAAACAAAACTTAACAGGAGGGAAACATGGTTCTGTATGTTTGCGTATCTTCCCAAAGCGACTGTTCAGGCTGCGATTGGTGCGGTTCCGCTTTCCATGGGGCTTTCCTGTGGGACGGTGGTATTAAGCACGGCAGTTATCGCGATTCTGATCACAGCACCTTTAGGGGCACTGTTAATTGATCTGACCTATCCAAGGTGGCTGACAAAGACACCATTAACCATTTCTTAATTTTGAACGAAAAACACCGCCGCGCAGTCCCCTTCCTCTAAACGATAGTGAAGGGAGGGGTTAGCGGTGATTACTGTTTTGTGATGGGCATTACAATAACTTTATAAAGTGTTAAAATATTACTAAGCGAAAGGAGACCGCCTTGGAGATCGTAAGCACATACAGTATTAAAATCAAAGGCTATAACGATGTTTTCAAGCCGACTGTGCATCTCTATCGACAAGCGGTCGACTGGTATATCG
>JAFUGM010000078.1 GCA_017469355.1 Solobacterium sp.
CTCACACCGTGTTGTACAAAGACCACAACCGATACAGCGGTTGAGATCGACGGTTGTCGCTCCACAGGACAGGCAGCGGTTGGCTTCCTTGCGTACCTGATCTTCGGTAAACGGAAGACGTTCATCCTTGAAGGTCAGTGCCGCATCTGCACGTTTACCAGGGACCTGACGCTTTGCGTTATCATACTGTTCGACTACGATGTCACTCTTATTCAGTTCAATGAACTGACGGAGGTCTCTCGCAATGGTCTGAGACTGGCCTGGATGCACGCTTCTATGCATGGATTCGCTGGCGAGTTTTCCGCCTGCGATCGCATCGATCGCAAACCGTGCGCCATGGTATACATCACCACCCACGAAGATATCTTCTTCTGCAGTCTGGAAGGTAACCGGGTCTGCCTTAACGGTTCCGTTACGGTTGAATTCAACTGCAGTCCCTTCAAATAAGCCGCCTGCGATCACTGACTGACCAATGGACAGTAATACGTTTTCACAGGATACGGTAATCGTATCGTCTTCATCATACTGCGGGTTGAAGCGGCCATCTGGGTCTTTAACACTGGTGCACTTCTTGAATACCACTGCAGTGACTTTGCCATCGGAGGAAAGGATTTCCTTCGGGCCCCAGCCATTGAGTACTTCAATGCCTTCTTCTTTAGCATCCGCCACTTCATCATCGGCTGCCGGCATTTCATCCTTGCCTTCAAGACACAACATGGTTACTTTGCCAGAGGTGACTCTTCTAGCGGTACGGGCAACATCAACTGCGACATTACCACCACCTACAACAACCACATCACCTTCCAGGCGTACGCTTTCATCGAGGTTGACACGGCGCAGGAATTCTACACCGGTCTCAATGCCCTCGGCATCCTCTCCCGGTACACCAGTCATTCTTCCTCCCTGCATACCGATTGCCACATAGAAGGCCTTATATCCTTCGTGACGGAGTTCCTGAATAGTGACATCCTTGCCAACTTCCACACCAGTGCGGAATTCCACACCCATCTGTTTCAGTACATCAATTTCCGCATCGATAACTTCTTTTTCAAGACGGAAGTTCGGAATACCATTGGTTAACATTCCACCTGGACGTCTTTCCTTTTCAAATACGGTAACGTCATAGCCTCTGGTACGAAGGTAATACGCACAGCTCATACCCGCAGGACCGGCACCGATAATTGCCATCTTGTAGTCCGGGCCCCACATACCGCCATCATCTTTTTCACAGATCGGCACATAGCGGGTTGCTTCATTGAGTTCCTGGGCCGCAATGAACTTCTTGATTTCATCGATCGCGATCGGCTGGTCAATGGTGCCTCTGGTGCAGGCATCTTCACATCTGCGGTTACAGATCGCACCGCATACTGCCGGGAACGGGTTATCCTGCTTGATGAGCTTCAGCGCATCAAGATATCTGCCATCGGCTGCCATCTTGACGTAACCCTGTACCGCAAGGTGTGCCGGGCAGGCTGTCTTACATGGGGCAGTACCGGTCTCATAGCAGTTGATCTTAGCATCTTCCCGGTAATTCTTATTCCAGCGGTCAGGTGTCCACTTGGTTTCATCCGGAAGTAAGGTGGTCGGGTAGCGCACTTCGCCATGGCGCGTGCAGAGCTTCTGCCCAAGCTTGGCTGCGCCAACCGGGCATACTTCCACGCACTTGCCACAGGCAACGCACTTTGTCTTTTCCACATGCGCACGATATGCGCTGCGGCTCATATTCGGAGTGTTATAGAGCTGAGAAGTACGTAACGCATTACATACTCCAGGCGCACAGTTACAGATAGCTACGATCTTGTTTTCGCCATCGATGTTTGTGGTCTGATGTACAAAGCCATGACGCTCTGCCCGCTCTAAGATTTCCAGTGCTTCTTCATAGGAGATATAGCGTCCCATACCACGGTTGACGCAATATTCTGCCATGTCTCCGACACCCATACAGAACTCACCGTTAATTTCTCCGCTTCCTTCTCCGCGCATGGTCTGCTGCTTACGGCAGGTGCACTGTCCGACAGAATACTTGTCATATTTGCTTAACCAGTGACTGATATGTTCGATGGAAACGGACTGGTTTTCATGTTCAATGGCCTTTTCAACCGGAATGACGTGCATACCAACACCTGCTCCTCCAGGAGGAATCATCGGTGTAACACCCTCTAACGGCATCTGTGTCATCAGGTTAAAGAATGTCGCAAGGTTTGGATGCTGAGCAGTCAGCTCATCATTCATCATCATGAACTCAGCAGATCCCGGAACGAAGATCGGCACATTGTACTGAAGATGCTTATCTTCATTTTCACGGGTGGTTTCAATCACACCGACCCAAGTCAAATGATCCAGCATCTTTTTCGTCTCTTCAATGGACATCTGGTTCATTTCCGCCAGCTGTTCCAGGTCATAAGGTACACGTGTCTTCTTAAACGACAACATGAACTTTACTTCTTCCTTGGTCAGCACTTCATCTAATGCCCAGTATTCCGGATCTGTGTTATTCAGTGTTCTTGTGTACTTCTTCAGGTAACGGTCGGTAATCATCGTACCGAGCTGAAGCACCAGTTTCTCCTTCTCCTTGTCTGGGGCGACATAGTTGGGATCCTGTACGAAATCCCGTTCGTTCGTCATTCGCATTTCGTCTTTTGTGGCAGTCATATTGTTTGTTCTCCTTATTCCTTCCAGGCTGCAGTCTCTTCCTTCAGCCAGTTCTCCCATTCCTTCATCCCTTCTCCGGTCTTTGCGCTTACCGTAAAGATCCTTATATCAGGGTTTAATCGCTTCACTCTTGCCCGACACGCTTCTTCATCAAAGTCGAAGTATGGCATCGCATCCTTCTTGGTGATGACAAGCGCATCACTTGTCTCAAACATGAGCGGGTACTTCAGCGGCTTGTCATCTCCCTCCGGTATGGAGAGGATCATGACATTCTTCCCCGCTCCTGTATCAAACTCTGCCGGGCAGATCAGATTTCCTACATTCTCGAGAAATGCCAGGTCAATCGATTCCACGCCCATCGCTTCCAGTCCCGTCCGGGTCATCCCGGCATCCATATGGCACATTCCATCGGTATGAACCTGTATGGCACGGGCTCCAAGTGCTTCGATGCGTTCCGCATCCACCGCACTTTCAATGTCCGCCTCCATAACTGCGATGGAAAGCTCCTCCTTCAGATCGGAAATCGTTCGTGACAGTAATGTCGTCTTCCCGGATCCGGGAGAAGACATCAGATTGATGAGCAGGGTTCCCCGCTCCTTCATCTGCCGCCGCAGTTCTTCCGCATCGGCATCATTTGAGGCAGTTACACTGCGATGCAGTTCAATCACTTTCATGCGATCGCCTCCTCAATCCGTTTCTTTAACGCTTCAATCCAGGCATCAAACCCTTCTCCAGTCTTCGAAGAAAGCGGGAATACTTCAATCTTCGGGTTAAGGGCCTTTGCCCGCTCTTCCGCCGCATCGAAGTCAAAGTCGAAGATGGAAACCGTATCAATCTTATTGATTAACATGATGTCGGAAACCGTAAACATGAGCGGATACTTCAATGGCTTGTCATCCCCTTCGGGAACGGAGAGAATCATGACCTTGAGTCCAGCTCCGACATCAAACTCCGCCGGGCATACAAGATTCCCTACATTCTCCAGGAAGATCAGATCCAGATCTTCATATCCCATTTCTTCCAGTCCCCGCATGGTCATATCCGCGTCCATGTGGCAGGAGCCTCCGGTATGAAGCTGGATTACCCGAACCCCAAGTTCACTGATTGCCTTGGCATCCACATCACTGTCAACATCCGCCTCCATGACTCCAATACGATAGGTATCCTTTAATGCGGTAATCGTACGCAGTAACGTAGTGGTCTTCCCCGCTCCCGGGGAAGCCATCAGATTCACTAACAGCGTATGACGTGACGCCAGCTGCTTTCTTACCTGCTCTGCCGCAAGATCATTGTCCGCAGTAATGCGTACTTTTGTCTCGGCTATCTTATAGTCCATGGTCAAAACACTTCCTTATTTATTAACAGTTTATATGATTCAAAATTGCTTTGAAAGGGGTTTCAAAGCAGGTTTAACCGGGTTTCCTCGCAGGCCTTGATTTCAAACCGCATGGAAACCATCAATTATTTTCGGGTTTCCACTCACAATACGAAATAGTCTAATAATCTTAATGCCAGTACCACACAGGATTTATGAGGATATGTCTTTGTTGCGAAATGGATTGCTTTTCGATGAAACAGAGAAAATATGAGACGCATCAGCTATATGCCGCTGTGGCACACACTTCTGAATAAAAGCATAACAAAGAAGATTCGAGGATCGCTGCCAGGCTGCCGGCAAACATAATCGCCAATATGGGGAAGAATAAGGGAATCAGTATGGAAACCCTGGCATAAATCTGGGATGCCCTTCAGTGTGAGATTACAAATGTAATCAACTTACGGAAGGCCCATAAAACGCGAACAAATAAGATTTGCCAGACAGTGTCTGGCAAATTGCAGAAAGGATTCTTTTATGGAAAACGATATTATGATTCCTCAGGACATGATTACTCAAATAAGGGAAATCATGAATACTGCTCGTTATAATGTAGCTCGAGAAGTTAATAACGAACAGTTACTCGCCTACTGGAATATTGGACGCGTAATCGTCGAACATGAACAAAACAATAACGAACATGCCGAATATGGCAAAGATACTATGAGACAGTTGTCCAAGACCCTTACAAAGGAGCTTGGGAAAGGATTCTCTTTGTCTAATGTCTATAATATGCGGTAGTTCTACTTAGGCTACCCAAAATTCCAGTCACTGACTGGAAAATTGACATGGACCCATTATTGCAAACTGATGTCTATCTCTGATCCGGATCATCGCAGCTTTCTCGGCTTTATTTACAAGGATATTTACAGAGGCATTTCTAATGTCTCTGTAAAGTATTGCATAAAGTATCAACTTAAAACCGATATCCATATTCTCATATCCGTATTTAATAGGTAAATAGTAACTTATCAACACAGTGTATAGCCGTAAATTTCTTGACAAAAAGTGACATCTGAGTATATTAAACAGATGTAAGAGAGAGGTCTGACCTCTTAGAACTGAGGCATATCGAAAGATATTGCCTCTTTTCGTTTCAAAGCATTTTATATATAAGTTCGTCTATAAAAACAATATATTTACGATTGTATGCAGTTGTAGTTAATTCCCATATTTTCGAACGTTTTATCACAGGATATTTGATGTTGGAACATTTATTATGCTTTTTAATCACATTTACAACGGAAATAATAGTATCTTTCTTGCCATCATCAACATATTTCATAAGATATGGGATAATTGGCTCGTAGTGATTGATGGTGTTTCTGATTTTTCTTATTTCGTTTACTTTTGTTGATACGCCAGCAATATCCACTGACTTCACTCTCTTTTTACGTAGGATATATTTGCAAAACTCAACTCTGTCGTTTTTCTTTAGCATATTAAACAGCGCAAGCAAATCGCCCAAGGAAAGTGTGTGAATGACTATCCATATCGGCGGAATCTCGCCTTTATCATAACAATGCTGGATAGAAATATTGGATGATGTCCCTGAGTTTCTATTGGATTCCAATATCTTATTGATCGCTCTTATGCGGTTACTTATTATGTTAGCGGGTGCTGCAATGACAGTCATATTAGATGAATACATCTGGTTCAACGGCAACATATCATAAACTCTGAACGAATATTTACGGTTAATGTCTGACTGAGAGTCGCTTTTTAAAGTTGCTTTATCGGGGAATTGCTTTTTGAAATTTACGAATTGCGAATAGTCGTTGCAATAAATGGATGTAGACAACATTTTAAATGACAATATCTCGCCAAGATATGATTTGAGAGCCATTTCAAATGATTCAATATAAATACTGAACTTATTTGATATAAAGCTATCGATCTCTGACAAATGGATATATTCCGAAAAATCACCATTTTCCTTATATAAATAAGATTTTGTTGTTGGGCTATAATTAATTAGTAATTACGCATGAAATCCCGGGGTATCGATTCTCGGGATTTTTGTAGTATACAAAAGTAGTATATATGTGTATACTATTCGTATGAAGCGTTCTGTTGTTTATCCTGATTGGGCTGAGAAATACCGTGGAAAAGGAAGGACGATCCGGAAAGTACGTAATGGCTACGGCCTCTACGAATGTACTTCGGTCTATGTCAA
>JAFUGM010000012.1 GCA_017469355.1 Solobacterium sp.
ATAACGGATTGTTACAATTCCTGTAAGTCACAGAATAATTTTCTATAAACACCTCTTCGGCTAACAACCGGGGAGGTTTTTTCTTTTTGGCGATATAATTACATCGCAAATAGCTCGCATGAGCGGGTGAGGCTGAACGATAGCTTTATTCGACGCTGTGGTTTCTACGAAAAAAATAACGGTTTCCCAACCGCTATTCTTATCGCCATTCGAAGGCTACCAGCACATAAGATTTGATAATCTTAATTGGTAGGTTCGAATTGGCACTGTTAAGTGCGGATGACAGGATTCGAACCTGCACGAGTCTCCCCACTGACCCCTGAAATCAGCGTGTCTACCAGTTTCACCACATCCGCAGTGCTTAATCATAGTAGCGAGTTTTTCGATGTTTGTCCAGAAAATTTTTCTTTTTCGATCGTTATGAGTGAGGAAGGGGGCTTATAAGATGAAACAGTTTCGCTTAACCACAAGAGAAGATCTGATTGAAGCAGTACAGTATTATGGCTTTCTGCCGTTTTTTACCAATGAGATTGAAGGATTCTCTATTGAGGAAATGACACCGGCCCGTTTATGGTTTACAGATGAGCCAGGTCCCTGGGAGTGGAAGGGGCCGGTGATTTCGGAAGGGGATTGTGTTTATGGGAAGTTCTTTGATAAGAAAGCAGGCTTTGTATCAAATAAGTGGTTTCCTGACTTTGCGAACTACCGGCGGGATGGCTATGACTTTGATGCCCGGTTTGAGGATGGGCTGGCAGATCACAGAGAACAGTTTCTTTATGAACTGATTTCCTCCCGCCATTCCATTCTGTCCAAGGACGCCAAGATCATTGGCGGGTATGTGAAACCAAAACGAAAGGGAAAAGATGAATGGGTACCTCGGAAGGGATTTGATACTACGATTACCCGTCTTGAGATGGAAACCTATGTCATCATCTCCAACTTTGAATATGAAGTCAGTAAGACCGGAGAATTCTATGGCTGGGGCATTGCCCGCTATGCGACCCCGGAGGCATACCTGGGAAGAAAGTTTACTTCAAAGGTCTACCAACGCACACCAGAGAAATCAAAAGCCCGGATCCTGAAGCACTTGAAACAGGTGCTTCCGGAGGTGGAAGACAATCTTCTGGAGCGTCTGATCGGTTAGAAAAATAAGGGATGAAATCACTTGTGAAAAATGGCTGTAAACTCACTATTCAAGCGGTTTTGATTCCCTTTTTTTCTTCGTTGAAATGGACGTAGGGTTTTGCTAGAATATGCACGTATGAGATTTTTTTAACAAGTCTCACATGACATCAGAAAGGAATAAGAATACATGTCAAAGAAGGTAGTATTAGCAGGCGCTTGTCGTACTCCGATCGGTAAGATGGGTGGTGCGCTCAGCACGGTACCGGCGGTTGAGCTCGGCGCCATCGTCATCAAAGAGGCACTGAATCGTGCCGGCGTGAAACCGGAACAGGTCGATCACGTATACATGGGAAATGTTATCCAGGCAGGTCTGGGACAGAATCCTGCACGTCAGGCTTCGTTGAAGGCAGGGCTTCCGGTAGAAGTGCCGGCAGTATCTATCAACGTTGTATGTGGAAGCGGTCTGAACTGTGTTAACATGGCAGCTCAGATGATCCAGGCAGGCGATGCGGACATCGTCGTTGCGGGTGGTATGGAAAATATGAGCCAGGGACCCTATGCGGTGATGAATGGCCGTTATGGATACCGTATGAATGATGGAAAGCTCGTTGACCTCATGGTTCACGATGCACTTTGGGATGCATTCAATGACTATCATATGATGATCACTGCCGAGAATGTGGCAGAACAGTGGAACCTCACCCGTGAGGAGCTGGACGCGTTTGCGGCAGAAAGCCAGCAGAAGTGTGAGAAGGCCATCGCAGAAGGCAAGTTCAAGGATGAAATCGTTCCCGTTACCATTCATGGCCGTAAGGGTGACATCGTAGTCGATGCGGATGAAGGACCTCGTCCTGGCACAACGGCAGAAGGTCTTGCGAAGCTGAAGTGCTGCTCTGGTAAGAAGGATGGCGGCGTCGTTACCGCCGGTAACGCTTCCGGTATCAACGATGGTGCAGCAGCGGTCGTTGTTATGAGCGAAGAAAAGGCGAAGGAACTCGGCATTACACCGATGGCTACGTTTGTGGCAGGTGCACTTGGCGGTGTTGATCCGTCCATCATGGGTGTTGGTCCGGTTGCGGCCACAAAGAAGGTTCTCGCCAAGACCGGCTGGACTGTGGATGATTTTGATCTCATCGAAGCCAACGAAGCATTTGCGGCACAGTCTGTCGCAGTTGAAAAGGATCTCAAGTGGGATCATTCCAAGCTGAATGTTAACGGTGGTGCGATCGCACTGGGTCATCCGGTTGGCGCAAGCGGATGCCGTATCCTTGTCACACTGCTGAATGAGATGGTCCGCAGCGATGCAAAGAAGGGTCTTGCGACACTGTGCATCGGCGGCGGTATGGGATGCGCTACCGTTGTGGAGCGTGACTGAGGGATTCCATCATGAGTTTTGTGACCTATGAGAATAAAGGTGCCTACGGCATCATTAAGATGAACCGCCCTGAAGCGCTGAATGCGCTGGACTCTAATGTCCTGGATGATCTGTCTGCAGCACTCGATCAGGTAGACCTTGATTCGGTGCGTGCTCTCATCATCACTGGTGAAGGCGAAAAGAGCTTCGTTGCTGGTGCGGACATTAAGGAAATGGCAAATCTCACGAAGGCGGAAGGTGAAGCCTTCGGCAAGAAGGGGAATGATATTTTCCGTCGTATTGAAACCTTACCGATTCCTGTCATCGCTGCGGTGAATGGATTCGCGTTAGGCGGAGGATGCGAACTCTCCATGAGCTGTGACTTCCGCATTGCCAGCGAAAATGCGGTATTCGGTCAGCCGGAAGTTGGTCTTGGCATTACGCCGGGATTCGGTGGAACCCAGCGCCTTGCCCGTCTGATCGGCCCGGGCTATGCCAAGCAGATGATCTATACTGCACGCAATATCAAGGCGGATGAGGCGCTGCGGATTGGCTTAGTTAACCAGGTTGTACCGTTAGAAGAACTGCTTCCGACCGCGGAAAAGCTCGCGGCAGGAATTGCGAAGAATGCGCCGATCGCGGTGCGTCAGTGCAAGAAGGCAATCAATGAAGGCCTTGAACTTGATATGGATGCGGCAATCGAACTGGAAGAAAAGCTGTTCGGTGATTGCTTTGAAACCCATGATCAGGTCGAAGGTATGAGCGCCTTCATGGAAAAGCGTAAGGAAAAGAACTTCACGAATAACTGAGTTTTTGAAAAATAAGGAGAAAATGAAATGAAAGTAGCAGTAATCGGCGCCGGTACAATGGGACGCGGCATTGCGCAGGCATTTGCGCAGTGTGATGAGGTTGAAAAGGTTTACCTCTGTGACATCAAGCAGGAATTTGCGGACAATGGCAAAGCCATGGTCAAGAAGGGCTTTGACAAGCGTATCGCCAAGGGTAAGATGGCGCAGGAAGACGCAGACAAGATTCTTGATAAGATTCAGACCGGTCTGAATGACCAGGCAGTGGACCCGGATCTTGTGGTTGAGGCGGCTCTTGAAGTAATGCAGCTGAAGAAGGACTGCTTCAAGCAGCTCCAGGATGAAATCGTTAAGAACGAAAACTGCATCTATGCGTCCAACACTTCTTCTCTTTCCATTACAGAAATCGGTGCTGGACTTTCCAAGCCGATCGTCGGCATGCATTTCTTCAACCCGGCTCCTGTCATGAAGCTCGTTGAAGTGATCGCCGGCATCAACACACCGGCCGAGACCGTAGAGAAGGTAAAGGAAATCTCCGAGAAGCTTGGAAAGACTCCGGTTCAGGTAGAAGAAGCTCCGGGATTTGTTGTTAACCGCATTCTTGTTCCGATGATCAATGAAGGTATTCAGGTTTACAGCGAAGGCATCGCCAGCATCGAAGGCATCGA
Source organism: Solobacterium sp. (assembly GCA_017469355.1). Taxonomy (GTDB): domain Bacteria; phylum Bacillota_I; class Bacilli_A; order Erysipelotrichales; family Erysipelotrichaceae; genus Bulleidia. Next base: position 3,954 of record JAFUGM010000012.1, read on the forward strand.
CTCTGCGATGAAGCTCGGATGCAACCATCCGATGGGACCGCTGGAACTGGGTGACTATATTGGTCTTGATATCGTTCTTGCGATCATGGATGTCATCTATAAAGAAACCGGTGACAGCAAGTATCGTGCATGCACCTTACTCCGCAAGATGGTTCGCGGAAAGCACCTCGGTGTAAAGACCGGAATCGGTTTCTATGATTACAGCAACGGCGGAAAGGTCGCTGTTGACGCAAAATAACAGGAGTTGCCGGGTGAATTTTCATTCATCCGGCTTCACTGCGTAACTAATATTGGAGGAACAGAAAATTATGGATTTCCAGCTCGATAAGCAGCATGAGATGGCACGCGACCTGTTCCGGCAGTTTGCCGAAACGGAAGTAAAACCGCTTGCGATCGAAACAGATGAAACAGAAACATTCCCGCGTGAGACCGTGACAAAGATGCAGAAGTACGGATTCATGGGAATTCCCGTACCGAAGCAGTACGGCGGCCAGGGATGCGACCCGCTGACTTATGTCATGTGTGTCGAAGAACTCGCAAAGGTATGCGGAACGACGAGTGTTATCGTCTCCGCGCATACCTCTCTCTGCATTGACCCGATTCTGACCTATGGTACAGAAGAGCAGAAGCAGAAGTACCTGGTTCCCTTAGCAAAGGGGGAAAAGCTTGGTGCGTTCGCATTAACCGAACCGGGTGCTGGTACCGATGCACAGGGCGCTCAGACCAAGGCGGTCTTTGATGAAGAAACCAATGAGTGGGTACTCAATGGCTCCAAGTGCTTCATCACCAACGGTAAGGAAGCCGATATCTATATCGTAATCGCCTATACCGATATCGTTGAGGACAAGCGCGGCCGTAAGACAAAGCGGTTCTCCACCTTTATCGTGGAAAAGGATACACCGGGCTTTACCTTCGGTGTGAAGGAAAAGAAGATGGGTATCCGCGGTTCTTCCACTTATGAACTGATTTTCCAGGACTGCCGTATTCCGAAGGACAACCTGCTTGGTGTTCGTGGAAAGGGCTTCGCAAATGCTATGCATACACTGGACGGCGGCCGTATCGGTATCGCTGCGCAGGCATTAGGCCTTGCGGAAGGTGCACTGGAGCGCACCGTAGCTTATGTCAAGGAACGGAAACAGTTTGGCCGCTCCATCGCACAGTTCCAGAATACCCAGTTCCAGCTTGCGAATATGGCTACTCAGGTTGATGCAGCCCGCTTACTGGTTTATCAGGCAGCGGAGGCGAAGCGTACGCAGAAGAGTTACTCTGTGGAAGCAGCCAAGGCGAAACTGTTTGCGGCGGAAACCGCAATGGATGTCACCACGAAGTGCGTTCAGCTGATGGGTGGATATGGTTATATCCGTGAGTATGAAGTAGAACGCATGATGCGTGATGCCAAGATTACTGAGATCTATGAAGGCACTTCCGAGGTTCAGCGCATGGTTATTTCCGGCGCGCTCCTGAAGTGAGAAAGGAAAGAGTGAACCTATGAAAATTGTAGTTTGTGTAAAACAGGTGCCGGATACCGCCGGCGGCGTGAAATTCAACCCGGATGGAACGCTGGACCGTGCTTCCATGCTGGCAATCATGAATCCGGATGATAAGGCAGGTCTGGAAGCGGCACTCCGCATCAAGGATGCAGATCCGGAGAATGTGAATGTCACGGTTGTAACGATGGGTCTTCCCAAGGCAGACGCAGTGCTTCGTGAAGCTCTGGCAATGGGCGCAGATGATGGCTTATTGATTACCGACCGTGTCCTTGGCGGCGCGGATACCTGGGCAACCTCTTCCACGATTGCCGGTGCGCTTAAGAACATGGAATATGATCTGATCATCACCGGTCGTCAGGCAATTGACGGTGATACCGCTCAGGTTGGACCGCAGATTGCGGAACACCTCGGACTTCCGGCGATCTCCTACGCAAGAGAGATTAAGGTAGAAGGTGATGCGGTGATCGTTAAGCGTCAATTTGATGATGGCTATATGATGGTCAAGGCACAGCTTCCCTGCTTAATTACTGCACTTTCAGAACTCAATGAGCCGCGTTATATGACGCCGGGCGGAATCTTCGATGCCTTCGATAAGGAAATCACTGTATGGGGCCGCGACAAGCTGGATGTGGATGATTCCAATATCGGTCTGAACGGATCCCCGACTAAGATTGCCAAGGCATCCGATAAGGTTGCCAAAGGCAAGGGAACCGTCGTTACCCCGGATTCTCCCCAGGAAGCAGCGGATGCGATCGCTGCAGCGCTGGTTGAGAAGAACATCATCTAAGGAGGTCCAACAGAATGGGATTGGAAGAATATAAGGGCGTATTTATCTACGCACAGCAGGTGGACAACAAACTGTCCAATATTGCATTTGAACTGCTTGGCAAAGCAAGAGAGCTTGCGGCCGATCTGGATGAAAAGAAAGTTACCGCAGTTCTGATCGGTTCTGAAGTAGGTGGACTGGCAGATGAACTGGCAGTTTATGGAGCTGACCGTGTCATCGTTGTGGATGATCCGGAACTCAAGGATTATCGTACCGAGCCGTATACCCATGCGCTGGCTTCTGTCATCAATGAGTTCAAGCCGGAAATCATGCTGGTAGGCGCTACAGCGATCGGAAGAGATCTCGGCCCGCGTACCAGTGCGCGTGTTAAGACCGGTCTTACCGCAGACTGCACGAAGCTTGAAATCGGTGATTTCCCGCTCGTTGCGGTTCCGGGCAAGGAACAGAAACATCAGCAGCTGCTCATGACCCGTCCGGCATTCGGCGGTAATACGATCGCAACGATCGCATGTCCGGATAACCGTCCACAGATGGCTACAGTACGTCCAGGTGTCATGCAGAAGATCGCTCCGATTGAAGGCGCAAAGGCTGAGGTCGTAAACTACAACCCGGGCTTTACACCGAATAACTGCTATGTTGAAATCCTTGAGATCGTCAAGGAAGTATCCGCTGTTGCGGATATCGCTGATGCCAAGATTCTTGTATCGGGCGGACGCGGCGTTGGATCCAAGGAAAACTTCAAGCTTCTGGAAGACCTTGCGGAAGTCGTAGGCGGAACCGTCGCATGCTCACGTGCAGTGGTTGATTCCGGCTGGCTGCCGAAGGAACTCCAGGTAGGACAGACCGGTAAGACGGTTCGTCCGAAGGTCTACTTTGCAATCGGTATCTCCGGTGCCATCCAGCATGTCGCAGGTATGGAAGAATCCGATTACATCATCGCTATTAACAAGGATGAAAACGCACCGATCTTCGATGTCGCTGACTATGGTATCGTCGGTGATCTCAACAAGATCGTTCCGCTTCTGACCGAAAAACTCAAGGCGGAAAAAGCAAAGAAGGCTGCTTAATTCAGCTTGTACTTCTCGCAGCTGTGGGGAAACCTGCAGCTGCTTTTCTATTTTTGCCATCTGCTCAGTTATGATTCACATGGCTTCCATTAGAAACCGCATATTCTTTACATACCTCTAGTGTGGTTTCCAGCAGTTTGGAAGCGACTGGAGTCAGATCATTCAAATCATTTGCGACAAGGCCGATTTCCAGCTCTACGGGAGGAATGACTTCATGACGGACAAGGTTGTTAGGGGTTGCGTTTAACACAAGTTCTGAGATCACTCCGACACCGTTGCCCTGATTGACGAGATTGATGACAGTTTCTGCCTGCTGCACGACAAAACTGTTTTCCAGGTTGATTTTCTGGGACTTCAGTTTTTCCATTAAGGTTTCATACACAGCCTCACACATAATGTATCGATTCGTTGTATTCAAAAGAGGATAGGACTGATTAGTAGAAACCGAGGAAGGTTCTACAGAAAGAATCCGATCGTTAAATACGGAAATGAAGTCAAGATCCCCAAATGGAGTACAGGTTAAGCCAAAGTCCACCTGATGATCTTCAACTGCTTTTCGGATCTCCTGCGAGCTACCTTCCACAAGTTCTATCGTGACATCAGGATATTGATTATGGAAGCGGGAAAACGCTTTGGATAGAATGACCGAAGTTAAAATAGGCAGACTGGCAATGCGTGCCTTTCCGCCAAGGAAATGATTATCCCGGTATGCGGTCTGATAAATACGGTTTTCCAGATCTTCCATCTGGATCGCAAGATGAAGAATGTTGTTTCCCGCATCCGTAAGAATAAGACCATTGCGTTTATCGCGGTAAAACAGCTTTACATTCAGCTCATCTTCCAGTGCTTTAATCGCCCGGCTTACCGCTGGCTGAGAAATGAAACGTTCATTGGCTACCAGGGTGAAACTTCCTTTTTCTGCGACCTGAATGAAGATTCGAAGGTTGTTGTTGATCATAATCATAATGTAATGTCCTCATACCAAATTTTGCGTTTGCTGTTATGACCAATTTACCATAGATTGAAATTGTAAGACAGGGAAGGTCATAAGAAATCGCAAAACAATTGTTCTTCAGCGGCCATTCCTGTAACAACTGACTTCTGTATAAGCGCGCAGACAGAGTCAAAAAGAGTAATTACGGCAGGATTTAGAGAAAGGAATCATCTGGAGGAAACAGTAATGGCTAAGAACTACAGAGAAATTGCAGAACAGATTCTGAGTCACGTTGGCGGAACAGAAAACGTAAAGTTCGCCGCAAATTGTATGACACGTCTGCGTCTGACATTAAAGGACAACAGTCTTGCGGAGATTGATGAAGTAAAAAAGATTAATGGCGTATTAGGTGCGCAGTTTTCCGGGGATCAGTTTCAGATCATCATTGGTCAGGATGTGCCGAAGGTCTATGACGAAGTTTGTAATATCGGGGGCTTCGCAAAGCAGGCAGCGATTGAAGAAAATCTTGATGCGCCGAAAAAGAAGCTTACTGCCAAGGGCGTCTTCGACAGTATAATGGATGCCATTACCGGTGTAATGACCCCATTAATTCCGATTATCATGACTACCGCAATGATCCGAATGGTAGTTTCCGTTCTTGGACCGGATATGCTGAATGTGATCTCACCGGAGTCCGATCTGTACACATTGCTGACATTCCTTGGCGATGCGGGATTCTACTTCTTCCCGGTTCTGATTGGATATTCCGGAGCCAGAAAGTTTAACCTTACACCTGTACTTGGAATTCTGATGGGCGGTGTGCTGCTTCATCCAACACTCATCGAAATTGTCAATTCCGGTGTTCCGTTCCGCGTATTTGGAATTCCGATGACAGCGGCTTCCTATGCCTCCTCATTCCTTCCCATGTTATTGATTACCTGGGTGATGAGTTATATTGAGCGGTTCTTCAAGAAGGTGATTCCTACCGTATTAACCACAATCTTTGTGCCGCTTTGCACCTTCGTGGTTACGGTTCCCATTGCCTTATGTGTTCTTGGCCCGATCGGCACCGTTCTTGGCGGATATTTAGCTTCTGCTTTGATGTGGGTTCATGATGTGCTTGGTCCTCTGGGTATGGGTCTGATTGGTGCGGTATGGCTGCTTGTGGTTGCAACTGGTATGCATATGGCATTTGCCGCTCCCATCCTGACCGCGTTCTCTACCCTTGGATATGATCCGACCGTAGTACCCGCAAATGCTGTTTCACAATATACCAGTATGGCAATTGCTCTTGCATTCATGCTGAAGGCATCGAATGCAGAAAACAGAAGTATCGGCGCAAGCTGCCTGGTATCTCAAGCATTGGGCGGAGTTGGAGAACCGACCATCTTCGGTATCATCTTCCGCTATAAGAAGGCAATCTACTGGTCTATGGTCGGTTCGTTCTGCGGTGCGTTTGTTGCAGGAATTCTCGGCGCAAAAGGATACTCCTTCGCTTCCGGAAATATTCTGAGCGTACTGGCCTATGGACCAGATGTTGTTAAAGGTGCCATCTCCTGTATCGCTTCCTTCGGTGTAACACTTGCGTTGGCGCTGATCTTCGGTATCGAAGACAAAGCTTCCACGAATGCATAATTTCTTCTCTCACGAATACATCACGGACCGGATTATCCGCGTCCGTGATGCTTCCTTTACGGCGGTATATCTGGTTCTTGGCGATCATAGCGCCGCATTGATTGATACCGGGATAGGGATCGGAAGCCTGCGAACGTATGTAGAAGGTACGATTGGTGTCAATGCGGATGTTGTAATCCTTACCCATGGGCATCTCGATCATGCGAATGGAGCCGGAGAATTCAGCGATGTCCCAATTTATCTCAATCCCCTGGATAAAGCTTTGATGAGACAACATCAGGATGCCAAGCGGCAGTTGACTATGGTGAGACAGACCCATGACTATTACCATCTGGATTGTCCTGAGCTTAAAGCAGAAGATGTGATGGACTATCTCGATCCGGAAGCTACGCTTCCACTTGAAGACGAACAGGAATTCGATCTTGGTGGTGTGCAGTTAAAAGCGATTCATACACCTGGTCATACGATGGGGATGACCATGATATTGATCGAAGGAGAACGGTTTCTTCTTACCGGAGATGGCTGTGGCGTAGGTGTATTGCTGGTAGAGGATTGCTGCTCTACGGTTAGTGAATACCGTCAAGGGCTTGCGAAGCTGGAGAAATACAGTTCGTGTTACGATCATATTCTTCGAAATCACGGAACCTGTGTCAGCAGTAAGGAATTGATTCCATCCGTCAGAGAAGTATGCGAAGAAATACTGAATGGAACCGATGACAGAATCCCCACATCAACGGTTCTCGAAAGCAGTTCTGATGTATTTCAGGCAAAGAAGACCTTTCCTGGAACCCAGAACAGAGTCGATGGGAAACAGGGAAATATCATATATGCTTTAAATAAGATCCGATAACGGATCACGCAGGAGGAATAATATGTCGTTCAGAAGTGACTTTTTATGGGGCGGTGCGACTGCCGCAAACCAATGTGAGGGAGCGTTTGACCTTGATGGAAGAGGTCTTGCGAATGTTGATGTCATTCCCTGGGGAGAAGACCGCTGGATGGTTGTGACCGGAGAAAAAAAGATGTTTGAGTTTGATGAAACACACATCTACCCGGCAACCCATGGAATTGATTTCTATCATCACTACAAAGAGGATATTGCCTTGTTTGCGGAAATGGGATTCAAGGTTTATCGAATGTCATTGGCCTGGTCCAGAATTTTTCCTAATGGTGATGAGGCAGAACCCAATGAAGCAGGGCTTTCCTTCTATGAAGATGTCTTCCGGGAATGCCATAAGTATAGAATTGAGCCCCTTGTGACGATTACTCATTTTGATATTCCAATGCATCTGGTACAGGCGTATGGAGGATGGCGTAATCGGGCAATGATCGACTTCTATAAGAATCTGACCAGAACGATTTTTGAACGATACCAGGGCTTAGTTCACTACTGGCTGACATTTAATGAGATCAATGTGCTTCTTCATGCGCCATTTATGGGCGCAGGCATCTGTGTTGAAGAAGGGGAAGATCGCTTTAAGGTGTTGTATACGGCAGCGCATCATGAACTTGTCGCAAGTGCGTGGGCAACGAAGATTGCCCATGAGGTGGATCCGGAAAATAAGGTTGGATGTATGATGAATGCCGGCACATTCTATCCGCAGTCGTGCAATCCGAAGGATGTGCTTCTTGCCCAGCAGAAAAACAGAGAAAACTACTTCTTTGTCGATGTTCAATCAAGAGGCTATTACCCCAGCTATGTGCTCAAGGAGTTTGAGCGTCATGGATTTGAGATTCCATCACAGGACGATGATCTGCGCATTCTCCGTGAACATACCGTGGATTTTGTCTCGTTTTCCTATTACTCCACAAAGACTGTCAGTGCCGATCCTTCTAAGATGACTGGCACAAATAATCTGATGTCGACGGCAGAAAATCCGTATCTTAAGACCACAGAGTGGGGCTGGATCGTCGATCCGCTGGGATTCCGCATTACGCTCAATGAGATTTATGACCGTTATCAGAAACCATTATTTGTAGTAGAAAACGGTCTAGGCGCAAAAGACGAAGTCAGAGAAGACGGAACGATTGAGGATGATTATCGGATTGATTACCTGAGAGATCATATCAAAGCCATGAAGGATGCGGTGGAGATTGATGGTGTTGATCTGCTTGGTTATACCACCTGGGGACCAATCGATCTTGTGTCTGCTTCTTCTGGTGAGATGTCAAAACGCTATGGCTTCATCTATGTTGATTGTGATGATTTCGGAAATGGTTCCTATGCCCGAAGCAGAAAAAAGAGTTTCACATGGTATAAGAATGTAATTCAGTCAAACGGAGAAAATCTTGATTAGAGAATCCTGATTAAACATTGCATACAAAAAAGAAAACGACCGCAGAGCAGTTTCTGCGGTCATAATTTTTATTCGTTGATTAACGGCGCTCAACAAGTGCTGCACAGCCCATTCCGCCGCCGACACATAAGGTCGCAAGACCTTTTTTCGCATCGCGACGGTTCATTTCATAGAGCAGGGTGACAAGAATTCTAGCTCCAGAACAGCCAACCGGATGACCTAACGCAATTCCGCCGCCGTTGACATTCAGCTTGGAATGATCCCACTTCAGTTCCTTTTCTACCGCAACGGATTGTGCTGCGAAGGCTTCGTTAGCTTCGATCAGGTCAAGATCATCCACGGTCCAGCCAGTCTTGGCGAAGACTTTCTTTGTGGCGGCTACCGGACCGATTCCCATGATGGAAGGATCCACGCCAGCGAGATCTCCATACACCCAGTATCCTAACGGGGTAATGCCAAGTTCTTTTGCCTTGTCTTCACTCATGATGACTAACGCAGCTGCGCCATCATTGATGCCAGAGGCGTTGCCGGCAGTTACGACACCGTCTTTCTTGAAGGCAGGCTTCAGTTTCGCAAGACCTTCAATCGTAGATCCAGGACGGTTTCCCTCATCGGTGTCAAAGACCACATCTCCCTTACGGGTATGAATCGTTACCGGAACGATCTCATCTTTGAATGTTCCATCCGCAATTGCCTTTTCGGTCTTTAACTGGGATTCCAGTGCGAAGGCATCGAGTTCTTCCCGGGTTAGATTCCATTGTTCGGCGATATTTTCAGCAGTGATGCCCATGTGATAGTTATAGAACGCATCAGAGAGTCCATCACGAATCAATGCGTCTTCCATCTGTGCCGCATTCATGCGATAGCCAAAGCGTGCCTTGGTCAGAAGGTAGGGTGCCTGATCCATATTTTCCATACCACCGGCGACTACGATATCCCGATCGCCAAGAGCGATTAATTTCGCCGCAAGGTTAACACAATGCAGACCACTGCCGCAGAGCACATTGATGGTTGTGGCAGGAACTTCTACCGGGATACCGGCGTTGACTGCAGACTGACGGGCAGGGTTCTGACCGTTTCCGGCCTGAATGACATTGCCAATATAGACTTCTTCCACCTGATCCGGTGTAATGCCAGCACGGTTCAGTGCTTCTTTAATAACAACTGTTCCAAGCTCAGTTGCCGGGATATCCTTTAAGGTGCCTCCAAATTTTCCGATCGGTGTACGGCAGGCAGATGCGATAACTACGTTTCTCATAAGTTCTTTCTCCGATTTCTATGCTTCGTTTTCGTAAATTCTGGCTTCTTCTTCTCCCTGCAGGACACGTAATGCGCCAAGGGCCAGGGCAATCATTTCCCTCTCCCCTGGAATCGCAACGACTGGAGCGATCCAGCCAACACGTTCCTCGATGCCTTCGACAATTCCCTTGTCATAGGCAATTCCGCCAGTAAGGATGGTTGCGTCAATCTTACCGAAGTTTACCGACGCCAGAGCCGCAATATCCTTTGCGTGCTGGTAGATGAATGCTTCACGGACGATCTTTGCCTGTTCATCCCCGGCTTCGATCCGTTTTACGACTTCACGCATATCTGCCGTACCAAGATAAGCAACCATACCCGCATCGCCAACCGCACGCTTCATCATCGCATCGACGGTCGGATACTTGCCGGAATAACATAGGCGGATGAGATCGCCAACCGGAACAGCACCAGAACGGGTAGGGGAGAATGCACCATCGCCATCGAGACCGTTATACATATCGATGCACTTGCCATCTTTGATGATGACGGTTGTGCATCCGCCGCCCATATGGGCAACGACACAGGTCACCTCATCAAACTTCTTTCCTACCGATTTAGCATATTCTCTTGTGACGGCGCGGATGTTCAGCGCATGAATCAGAGAACGTCTGGAAATATCGGGCATACCGGAAATCCGGGCAACCGGGGTAATTTCATCTACCGCGGTCGGATCGACGATATAGGAAGGCTTTCCAAGTGGATCAGCGATCTTCTTCGCAAGCAGACCGCCGAGGTTTGCGGCGTGGTCGCCATGAAGAGCGATGGTCAGATCATGTACGATCGCATCGTTGACCAGATACGTACCTGCTTCAATCGGATGGAGGTATCCACCACGTCCGACACAGGCATCGAGCTTATTGATGTCATAGTTCTGTTCCTTGAGATAGTTCAGGATGACTTCATAACGGAAGTCGAGCTGATCGATGGTCTTGGGGAACTTTGCCATCTCGTCGGAAGGGTGCTCAAGAACGGTTTCTGATACCTTCTGATCATCCTCGAAGAGGGCGATCTTGGTGGAGGTGGAACCTGGATTAATAGCCAGAATATTGAATGTCATAGTGTTTCCTTCTTTCTCATTGTTCTTTCATACGTTCTGATACGACTGCTGCTAAAGCGATGGAGTTTACCTTAACATCCTTGGTATCGGAGCGGGAGGTCAGAATGACCGGTGCCTTTGTGCCGGTGAGAATGTTTCCATTCTTTACACCGGGAACCATATGAACGATGGCTTTATATACCAGGTTTCCCGCATGAATATCCGGGAACAGAAGGATATCTGCCTTGCCAGCACAGGGACGATCCTGGGCGCCTTTTTCAATCGCTGCTTCTTCGTAGAGCGCAATATCCAGTGATAGTGGTCCATCGACGATACAGTCATCAAATTCTCCAGCATCTGCGGCTTCCTTCAGGGCCTGGGCATCTACGGTTACCGGCATCTTCGGGTTGACGACTTCTACAGCCGCAAGCGGAGCCACATGGGGCTTGTCAATTCCGCATGCTTTTGCGACATCGACGGTATAACGGATGATTGCCTTTTTATCTTCCAGTTCCGGATATGGCATGAATGCCACATCACTCAGGAACAGAAGGTGATCAATCCCGGGAATCTCAAAGACACAGACATGGGACAGCGGTTTTCCAGTACGGAGACCAACTTCCTTGTTTAATACACTCTTGAGAAAATCCTTGGTGGGAAGCAGGCCCTTCATATACATGTCCGCTTCACCATCATGGACAAGTTTTACCGCGGTAAGACTGGCGGTAACTTCATCCGGTTCATTGATAATCCGGTAGTTTTCCGCGTTGATATTCAGCGATGCGCATAACGCTCGGATCTTTGTTTCATCGCCCACGAGAACCGCGTCGATGATCCCCAGCGAATGTGCCTCATCAACTGCTTCGAGAACTGCTTCGTCCTGTGCGCAGGCGACCGAAAGGGTCTTCTTACTACACTGGCGGACGCGTGAGAGCAGTTCATCAAATGACTTACTCATGAATGATCATCCTCCTTATATATTCTATTTTGACCGCATAATATGTTAACATATTCACATAGCGCATACAAGGCGGAGCGAAGCCGCTGAAAGCGTGTGAGTAAGCGGAAAGGGGATCACTTCCATGAAGGTTTGCTACTCCGGTACATTCGACCCGATTACCATCGGTCATCTTGATATCATTGAACGGGCATCCAACCTCTATGATGAGGTCGTTGTGCTGATTATGCGCAACTCTGCAAAACACTGCCTGTTTTCCGAAGAGCAGCGCAAGGCAATGATTGAACAGAGCGTTGCCGGTTTACCAAATGCTGATCGGATTGAGGTAAAGATAGGTACTGGACTCACGGTAGAATACGCCGCATCCCTTGGGTGCGATGCGATTATCCGGGGAATCCGGGCGGTTTCTGACTATGAGTATGAACTGCTTCAGGCAACTGCCAACATGCATCTGAACGAAAAGATCGAAACATTGCTTCTGATTGCCCGGCCAGAGTACTCCTTCCTGAGTTCCAGTGTCGTTAAGGAAATCGGAATCAATCATGGCGATATTACCGGCATGGTGCCGGAAGTGATTGCGGAACGTGTCAGTGCAGCGTTGTCGTCCATGGCGAATCAATAGAAAGAAGAGGAATGAAACAATGCGTAAGGATTTTGGAAAAAAGACGGTGATCACACCATTACCGGTGCTGATTCTTGCCACATATGATGAAAACGGCGTACCCAATGCGATGAATGCCGCATGGGGTGGACAATGGGACGCCAATGAGATCTTCGTGAGTCTTTCCACGCATAAAACCACCGATAACCTGAAAGTGAATCAGGCGTTTACGGTAAGCTTTGCGGACGTTGACCATGTCAAGGAAGCGGATTACTTTGGCATCGCCTCCGGCCATAAGCTCAATAAGATTGAGCGCGTTGGCTTCCATACCGTAAAATCAGCCCATGTGAATGCGCCGATCATTGAGGAATTCCCGTTGACTCTGGAATGCGTTGTGAAGGAGCTGCAGGAAGATAAGACTGGCTTCATCCTGATTGGTGAAGTGGTGAATATGAGTGCGGATGAATCGATCCTTACCGATGGGAAGATCGATCTTGCCAAACTGCGGCCAATCAGCTTTGACAGTGCCGCCAATGAATACCGTGTTTTAGGAGACAGTGTTGGCGCAGCGTTTTCCTGTGGGAAGGAATTCTTCGGGGACTGAATGTTTGAACTGGTAGTCAATCCAGCGGGAGCCGGAGGAAGATCAAAGAAGCTTATTCATCAGGTAGAGGAGTTGTTTTCTGATGTGGAATTCCGCACCCATTATTCGACGAAGGAACATGGGATTCGGGAGATTGTGTCGGAATTGACCCAACAGGAAGGAATTATCAATCTGGTCATTCTTGGCGGAGATGGAACGATGAATGAGGCAATTAACGGGATACAGGACTTTTCCCGTGTGCGGCTGGGTCTTCTTCCCAGCGGCAGTGCCAATGACCTTGCCAAGGATATCGGAATATCAGCTTCGTTAAAAGAACAGATAGCCCGAATCAAGCGGGGAGAAATCGTCCGCTCGATTGATGTCGGAGAGCTTTCCTGCCGCAATGAACAGGAAGAACCGGTGACTGCCCGGTTCAATGTCAGCGCCGGGGTAGGTTGGGATGCGGAAATCTGCGAAGAAGTGGAAGCGTCTTCCTGGAAACCGCTTCTGAATCGAATTCATCTTGGAAAACTGATCTATATCGCTGTGGCGATCCGTTCGGTGTTTGCGATGAACCGTTTCCGCTGCCTCATTGAGGAAGCGGGAAACAGACACCACTATGATCAATGTGTCTTTGCGGCGGCGATGAATCATCGCTATGAAGGCGGCGGCTTCATGTTTGGGCCAAATGCGAAGGATGATGATGGGCTGCTCGATGTATGTGTTGCCAATAATCTCAGCGTAAAGGACTTTTTCCTGCTATTTCCGAAAGCCTATAATGGACACCATATCGATGGGGTTCATGCCTTCGAACATCGAACTCGTGAAGTTCATATCACATCCGATCAGCCGGTATGGGTTCATACCGATGGAGAAGTGCTTTGTAAATCTTCGGATGTGGTGATTCGTTTGGGTAAGGAGAAGCTGAATCTTCTCTTCTGACAAAAGCATGGTAGTATTATCCATTGGGAGGAACGATGTAATGAAACAGTACGAACCTGTATCTAGCGGTAAAGTGCGTGAAATCTATGATGATGGGGATACCCTGATCATGGTTGCCAGTGACCGCATCAGCGCCTTCGATGTCATTCTGAATAATGAGATTACCGGAAAGGGCCGGATTCTTACCGGTATGTCCGAATTCTGGTTTCACCTGACCCGGGATATCCTCCCGAATCATCTGATTTCCACCGATGTGAATGAGATGCCGGAATTCTTCCGGACCGACTATTTTAACGGCCGTGCCATGAAGGTACGGAAACTGAAGATGCTGCCGATTGAATGCATCGTCCGCGGGTATATTACCGGAAGCGGATGGGCAAGCTATCAGAAAAACGGAACCGTCTGCGGCATTCCGCTTGCGGAAGGGTTAAAAGAATGTGACCGTCTTCCGGAACCGCTCTATACCCCCAGCACAAAAGCAGAGCTTGGGGATCATGATGAAAACATCTCCTACGAGCAGTCCATAGAGGTACTGGAACGGGTGTTCCCTGGCAAAGGCGAGACCTATGCTGCTTCGATTCGTGATGCTTCGCTTGCCTTATACAAGACATGTGCGGAGTATGCTTTATCCAAGGGAATTATCATCGCCGATACCAAGTTTGAGTTTGGCCTTGATGAAGATGGGAATGTGGTGATTGGCGATGAGATGCTGACACCGGATTCCAGCCGGTTCTGGCCGCTGGAAGGGTATGAGCCTGGCAAGAATCAGCCAAGCTATGATAAGCAGTTTGTCCGCGATTGGCTGAAGGCGAACCCGGACAGCGGTTATACTCTGCCTCAAGAGGTCATCGATAAGACGATTGCCAAGTATGAAGAGGCATATGAATTACTGACCGGAACGAAACCGAATCAGAAATAATAACGATAACATCGGCACTGACCGGTGTTATTTGTCTATTTTAGAGATAGGAAACAGATTGTTATGTCACAGAATATTCTTCAACTGCTGCTGGATTCCTTTTGGAAGATTCTTCTGCCGGGAATTACCGTAACCATTCCATTGACGGTGATTTCCTTTTCCCTTGCGATGGTCATCGCGATTATTACCGCGATGATTCAATACGCAAAGATTCCCGTGCTGAGGCAGCTGGCACGCTTCTATATCTGGGTGATTCGAGGTACCCCGTTACTGGTACAGCTTTATGTAGTATTCTTCGGTCTTCCCAGTATCGGGATCCGGGTTGCGGCCTTTCCTTCGGCGGTTACGGTATTTGCGATCAATGAAGGAGCCTATTGCGCTGAGACGATGCGGGCAGCGATTGAATCGGTTCCCGCCGGGCAGATGGAAGCCGGCTATTGCGTTGGCATGAACTACCTTCAGATCATGCGTCGGATTGTGCTTCCTCAGGCGTTCCGTACGGCGTTTCCGCCGTTATTCAATTCGCTCATCGGTATGGTTAAGGACACAAGTCTCGCGGCGAATATCACAGTGGCGGAGATGTTTTTTGCGACTCAGCGGATTGCTGGGCGAACCTACCAGTTCATGGCACTGTATCTTGAACTGGCACTGATTTATCTGATCTTCTCTACCGTTCTTACACGACTCCAGGCATTGGGAGAGAAACGGTTGAATTCCTATGGAGGTAATAAGAACTGATGGCACTACTGAAAGTAAATAATGTCGCAAAGTCCTTTGACGGTTCTCCCGTGCTGAATGGTGTCAGTTTATCGGTGGAACAGGGGGATGTCATCGCGATCATCGGTCCCTCCGGCGGAGGGAAGACGACGTTTCTGCGCTGTCTCAACTTTCTTGAAACGGCAGATCAGGGAACGATGAAGTTTGATGGGAAGTCGTATGACATGGCGCATATGAGTTCCAAAGAGATCAACGAAGTACGCCGACATACCGGTTTCGTATTTCAGAACTATAACCTGTTTCGCAATAAGACCGCACTTCAGAATGTGACGGAAGGTCTGATTGTGGCACGGAAAATGAATAAGGAACAGGCCGAGGAGATCGGAATGCGGATGCTGGAAAAGGTGGGAATGGCAGATCGAGCCAACCACTATCCCAGCCAGATGTCCGGTGGCCAACAACAGCGTACGGCCATTGCCCGCGCCCTTGCCCAGAGTCCCAAGATCATCTACTTTGATGAGCCGACTTCGGCTCTGGACCCGGAACTCATTGGAGAAGTGCTCTCCGTCATGCGGGATCTTGCCAATGAAGGAATGACGATGATTGTAGTGACCCATGAGCTGGAATTCGCCAAACAGGTATCCTCCAAGACGATTTTTCTGGAAGGCGGCGTAATTGTGGAAGAAGGACCTTCGAAGGAGTTCTTCGCTCATCCAGAACGTCCGCGTACCCGGGAATTTCTGCGTCTGGAGGAGACACGGTTTTAGGTGTAAGATCCACGTAAGAAGTGTGGTTCATGATACACTGGTAATAACTTATGAAACTGGAATCGTTTAAAGAGGTCATCGAACAGGGAAAGGAACGTTATGGTTCTTTTACTGCGCTCCGCAACTGCCTGGTCCCGACGCATATTGAAACCGTCACCTATGAAGCGCTGTATGACATGATTGAAGCGCGCGTGAACGAGTTATCGGAACATCCGGCTGGCTGTGTTGGCCTTTATGGGACGACATCGGTGGAGTGGATTGTGGACTTTTTTGCAGCTCCGATTGCCGGAAAGCGTACCGTATTGCTTGATCCGACCTTTTCAAGAGATGTGATACAGGATCGGATCGATGAATATGAGATTGAACAGATCCTGCCTTCGAATGCCGGCTTCCGTACCTGTCCCATCAAGGAAGGGGACGTGGAATATGGCGGATATGTGCTGTTATTTACCAGCGGTACAACCGCATCTAATAAAGCTGTGGTGCTTTCCCAGAAGGCGTTATGTTATTCCGCCTGGAATGGACAACAGATGCTTGCGTGCGGACCAGAAGATACGATTGCGGCGATGCTGCCATTGAATCATGTGTTTGGCCTTGTGTGCACGTTGTTATGGCCGCTGTCCTTTGGCGCCTCGGTCGGAATCGGACGGGGAATGCGATACTATACCGAAGATCCTTCAGTCTATCAGACAACGATTCTTGTGACGGTGCCAACGTTATTAAACTATATCTATGGGACGGAGAGTCTGAATCCGGAGATCCGTACGGTACTCGTCGGGGCGGCCCCATGCGAGCAACGGGTGCTCAAGGCAATCACCTCCCTTGGTGTTCAGGTGAGCTTTGGCTATGGCCTCAGTGAAACCGCAAGCGGACTTGCAATTTCCGTAGGATCGAACGATCCCTTTGCTCTGGAGCTTTGCCCGGATACGAACCTGAGTATTGCGGAAGATGGGGAGGTATTGATCACTACTCCATGCATGATGGAAGGCTATTGGCATCGCCAGGAGGAAACTGACCAGGTATTAATTGACGGTGTCCTTCATACGGGTGATCTGGGCTTCCTTGATGAACAGGGCTGTCTTCATCTTCAGGGAAGGAAGAATGATGTGCTTGTGCTCTATAATGGGGAAAAGATTTACTGCCCGGAGTGCGAAGCGGAATTAGCGAAGGAACTGGGATCGGAAATCGCACTTACACTGCTTTATGAGACCTTAACGCTGGTAGTAGGTGAAGGGGCAGAGGAAGAAATGGTTCGGGCTGTAGTCGACCGCTATAATCTTCATCAGCCGATCAGTAAGAAAATCAGTACGGTTCGAGTTGTGGAAGGAAAGCTTCCCCGGACTCAGACCGGTAAACTTCAACGATGGAAACTGGAGGAAATCTTATGAGTGATCAGGAAATTCTGGATGAACTGTTAAAAATCATCCATATCTGTCTGCCTGAGACAGAAACCGAACATGTGAATTATGACACGGTAATCAACCGGGATCTTGGGGCGGATTCCATGAGTTTTGTCATGCTGATGACAAAGATCGAAGCGCGTTTCGATATCCGGATTCCCGAGGACTCCTGGAAGGAACTGTCGACGGTTCGTGATGTGATTGATGCGATCCGTCGTGCTCAGAAAGCGTCCGCAAATGCCTGAGTGGTATTCCCGGGACGTTTCCATTGTATCTTCGGTCTGTGACCGATATCAGCGCCTTCGTATGTCGGCGCTGTTTTCGATGCTTCAGGAAGCCAGTATTACCGATGTAGAACTGGCAGGCCTTACCAGAGATAAAACGCTGGACCGGGGATTACTATGGGTCATCTCCCGCATCAAGGTTGATATGACCCGTCCGATCCGTTATGGGGAAACCGTGACGATTTCAACCATTGCCGGAGAACGTGCCCATATGGTTTTCCCAAGGTATTACCGGATTACGGACAGGGAAGGAAAGGAAGTATTAAGTGGATCAGCACTCTGGTTATTAATTGATGAAACAGCGCGTACGCCAATCCATCCGGAAGACTATGACATAGAGATACCCGGGGTGAAGGAAGAGGGGATGCCATCGCTTCCCATGGGACTTCGCTCCATTGAAATGGACAATGCGGCGAGTATCCGCAAAGTCATGTTTTCTGATATTGATCTGAATGGGCATGTGAATAATACGAGATATCTGGACTGGATCGATGATCTGTTTGACATGCACTTCCATGAAGTGACACTGCTTACCAGCTTCCAGATCAACTATCTGAAGGAACTCTCCTGCGGGGATCAGGTTCATATGTATTACGAATATAATGCAGGAAGATACCGGATGGATGGAGCCAGTGGGCAGGAAACCGTATTCTCCGCACTGGCTCAGGTGAAGCGGTTATGATCGGAGTCGATATCACCGATCTTTCCCGGTTTACGGAGGAAGAGGGATTTCTTCGTCATCTTCTTACGGAAGAGGAACGGAAGGAATATGAACAGCGGAAAACGCATTCCCGGAAGATGGAATACCTTGGCGGACGCTTTGCGACGAAGGAAGCGATTTTCAAAGCGACCGGGGATCCGCAGTTTCTTTCCTATTCCATCCTGAATGATGCCCAGGGAAAACCATATATCAAAGATCATCCCGAGCTTTCTGTGAGTATTTCTCATGACGGTGGGTTTGCGGTGGCGGTGGTGATGGGAGTGTAATCATGACTTCTTCGCGATTTCCTTCCTGGCTTCGCTTATTAGTCGAGACGATTGTCTATCTGCTTCTGCTGGCTTTTTTTTCGCGTTATGACTATGCCTGTTCACTGGCGCTGACCTCTTCCGCCAATGCGGTAATTGTCACACTTGGTGCCCGGCTTGGCCCGCTTCCTGTCTTTCTTGTTTCAGCCTATTGTCTTATGACGCTGAATCACTGGAAGCCTTCGCTTGTTTTAAAGCTTGGAATACTTATAGCAGTACTTGCGGCGGGTTATGTAGTGATACTGCCTTCCATGCATAGCTTGATCGAGCTGGTTCTGACCGCAGTCCTTGCGCTGGGTGTTTATCTTCTGCTCCATCAGCTTCCTGTCGCAACAGAAGGGGCGTGTTCCCATGATGCGATAAATCTTGGATTATGGAGTTCGGTTGGTTCGTTTGTCAGTGTACATGTTCTGAAATACATCTGGGGACGCCCGCGGTTTATCGCGGTACAGGAGCTTCATGTGGCGTTTCACAGGTGGTATGAGATCGCTGGCCCGGCATGGTGGAGCGATTATTTCCGATCCTTCCCAAGCGGTCATACGGTTTCTGCATCCTGTCTGTTGTTTCTGACATTGTTACCGATGTTATTTTCTGAGCGCAGGAGCATCTCAATATATGGGTGGATAATCGGATTGTTGTTTACCGCATTTATCGCTTTCACCCGGATTATGGCTGGAATGCATTATCTTTCCGATGTGATGGCAGGGTTTGGAATTTATCTGTTCTGGTATATGCTGTTGAGCGTAATAATAAAACATGAGAAGGAAGACAAATTATGAATAAGCTTCAAACTAAGATCATCCGTTTCATGAACGGACGTTATGGAAAAGCAGATGATCTGAATGTGACCTTTGTCATCAGTTCACTCGTTCTGATTCTTTTAGCCAACGTGCTGAAGACCCCAGTGCTGTCACTTCTCGGGTTTATTCTGCTGGTGCTGGCAGATTATCGAATGTTTTCGAAAAATATCGTAAAGCGGGTGAATGAAAACCGGATCTTCCGGGAGAAGACGGTGGTACTTCGGAGATTCTTCAAGGCCCGCTCCATGGGCTTCAAGGATTCAAGCAGCCGTTATTACCTCTGTCCCTCCTGTCATCAGATCTGCCGGGTTCCCAAAGGAAAAGGGAAGGTGGATGTCCGCTGCCCGAAATGCGGAACGAGTTTTTCAAGGAAGTCATAGAAAAGGAAGAATCGAATATGAAATCAATTAAGTCTCAGGACCTGCAGTCTCTTCGCAAGAATTATCTCGACAATGATGTGAACCGCATTGTCCGCAATGCGTTAGTTCATCATGACGCAGATCGCATCGCCAGCGTGTTTGAACAGGAACGCGAACATCCCAATGTGTTTTCTGTAGAAATTGAAACCATGCCGGCGACCAATCAGCTTTCCTCTGGACGCTGCTGGATCTTCTCCGCATTGAATGTACTTCGGGAACAGATTGCCAAGAAGTACCACATTGACTCGTTTGAACTTTCCCAGAACTATGTGGCATTTTACGACAAGCTGGAAAAGGTCAACTGGTTCATGAACTGTGTCATGGAAGAAGCAGGAAAACCGCTGGATGATCGGACGATGCAGTGGCTGCTGGATAACGGAATCGGAGATGGCGGCCAATGGGATATGGTCGTCAGCCTGATCAAGAAATATGGCCTTTGCCCAAAGGATGCGATGCCGGAAACCTATATCAGTTCGCATACCGGACGGATGAATGGGCTGCTGAACCAGCGCCTGCGCCGCTTTACCCTTGATATTCAGGGCAAATCCAAAGAGGAAATGGAGAATCTGCGCAAAGAAACATTGGAAGAATGTTATCGGCTGATCGCAGATTGTTTTGGCGTGCCGCCGGTCACCTTTGCGTTTGAATACCGTGATTCCAAGAAGAAATTCCATGCGGACTATGATCTTACCCCGCAGAAGTTTGTCGAGACCTATCTGGAGGAGGATCTTGATTCCTATGCGGTAATCATCAACGCACCTACAGCGGATAAACCATATCACAAGCTGTATACCGTGAAATATATCGGGAATGTCGTAAACGGAAACCCGATCCGCTATCTGAATCTGCCGATGGAAGACCTCAAAAAGGCAATCATCCGTCAGCTCAAGGATGGTAAACCGGTATGGTTTGGCTGTGACTGCGGAAAGGATGGCAACCGCACCAGCGGCCTTTGGGACGATGCGTCTTATGACTTTAAACATACCTTTGATATGAAACTGGATATGAGTAAGGCAGAGATGCTTGACAGCCGGCATAGTGCGATGAATCATGCGATGGTATTGACTGGAGTAAATCTCGTAAACGGGAAGCCAACCCGCTGGAAGATCGAGAACTCCTGGGGCACGGATAAGGCAAATAAGGGCTATTATATCTGCTCGGATACCTGGTTTGACCGCTATGTCTTTGAGGCGGCGGTTCAGACAACCTACCTGAGTGCGAAAGAACGAAAGGAACTGAAGGGAAAGGTGACGGTTCTCAACCCATGGGATCCGTTTGGAACACTGGCAGATTGAATCCAGGGTTGATATATACCCTATGGTAGAATACTTACAGTTATGAAAGTTGGAGTAATTTCATTAGGCTGTGCCAAGAATCTTGTGGACAGTGAATATCTTCTTGGACTGCTTCGGGAGAGCGGGATTGAGGTGGTTTCTTCGTATAAGGAAGCCTATGCGATGATCATCAATACCTGCGGTTTTATTGAAAGTGCTAAGACCGAGGCGATCGATACGATTCTTGAGGCGGCAGAACATAAGAAGGATGGCTTACAGAAGCTCATTGTCATGGGCTGTCTTTCACAGCGCTATCGGCCTCAGTTGGAACAGGAACTGCCGGAAGTAGACCGGTTCATCACGATTGATGAATATGGTGACCTTGGCCAAATCTTAACGGAAGTGCTGGAGGTTCCGGTTGCCAATACTTATGGCAAAAGCACTCGCGTGCTTTCCGGGAAACCATGGATGGCGTATCTGCGGATTGCGGATGGCTGTGACAATCAATGCAGTTATTGTGCCATTCCTCTGATCCGTGGAAAGTTTGTCTCCCGACCTATGGAAGAAATTATCGATGAGGCAAGAGAGCTCTGCGCAAATGGAGTAAAGGAGTTGAATCTCATTGCCCAGGACTCCAGCCGCTATGGGATTGACCGCTATGGCAGTCTGAAGCTGTCTGAGCTGCTGAAACAGCTGGATGAAGTACCTGGGGTCCAATGGATCCGGATTCTTTATCTATACCCGGATGAAATCCCGGATGATCTTGTGGATACCATCCGCACCAGCAGACATGTGCTTCCGTATTTTGATATCCCTATCCAGCATGGGTCCAATCGTATGTTAAGAGCCATGCATCGAAGGGGAAACCGGGAACTGATCCTTGATCGCTGTCAGAAACTGCGGGCGTCATTTGATCATGCGGTATTGCGTACGACATTAATTGCCGGCTTCCCGGGTGAAACCCTGGAAGATCATGAAGAAAATCTCAGCTTGCTGAAGGAAATCCGCTGGGATCATCTTGGCGCATTTACCTATTCCAAGGAAGAAGATACCCCAGCATATGACATGGAAGATGACGTTGCGCCAGAGGAAAAGACACGGCGGATGAATGAACTTATGGAAGCACAGAGTGCCATCAGTCATGAACTGCTGGAGTCATTGCTTGGAAGTGAGCAGGAAGTTCTGGTCGAACGTATTGACCCGTTAAGCGGGATGGCAATCGGCAGAGGATATATGCAGGCGCCGGATAATGTGGATGGCGTGGTTCGTGTACGCTGTCATTCTGACCCCGTGCCCGGCACATTTGTAAAAGCCCGGTTTACCAAGGTGGCCGGTTTGAATCTGATTGGAGAGGAAGTTTGATCATGCCGACAAATAAGCAGTTGAAAGACTATGCCCGCCTGATTATTGAACGGGGAATTCATCCTGTTCAGGGACAGACGGTAGTCATCCGTGTTCCGGTAGAACACTATGCCTTTGGCCGATTGTTACAGGAAACCGCATATCGATCCGGGGCGGGGCATGTCATCATGGAATATCAGGATGCCTTTGAAGAGGCGATTAACAGCCGGTATGCAGAAGAAGGGCGTCTGAGTGAAGTGCGCCCCTCTGAGATTTCCAATCTATTGGAAACTCAGGCTCAACATGCGGCATATCTGAGTATTGTTTCTCCTGACCCATCGGTCATGAAAGGGACTGATGAAGAAAAGATCGGCCGGATTCGCGCCGCGCGAAGGAAAGCGATGAAAGCAACTCGGGAATATAGCCAGAAGAGCCTTGGCCAATGGTGTGTTGCGGCACTTCCCAATGCGGCCTGGGCCCATCAGGTATTTCCTGAACTAAAAAAAGACGAAGAAGCGGTGGAAGCGCTCTATGAGGCAATCTTTCATACCATCTATATGGATCAACGTGGCGATGTTGTCAAAAACTGGACAGCCCATGAAGCCTCCATTCGAACACATTGTGACCTGCTTAACCAACTTCAATTAAAAAAACTGCATTTTTATAATTCTCTTGGGACAGATCTCTTCGTGCCGCTTATCAAGGATCATATCTGGTCCGGAGGAAGTGAGACTGCAAGCCTGAATCATCGAAGCTTCAGTCCGAATCTTCCTACAGAAGAAGTCTTTACGACCCCGGATTGCCGTAAGACGGAGGGGAAGGTTGTTGCCTCACGGCCACTTGTGGTGGGCGGACAGATTGTGGAAGGATTTTCGTTTGAGTTCCATAAGGGAAAGGTTGTTTCCTGGAAGGCGAAAAAAGGCAGAAAGACACTGGAATCTCTGCTTGGGACCGATGCGGGTTCCATGCGGTTAGGAGAAGTCGCTTTAGTTCCATACAGTGGGAGTGTTTCGCAACTGAATCGTCTGTTCTATAACACGCTGTTTGATGAAAATGCGGCGTGTCATCTGGCCCTTGGCGCATCTTACCCGACGTGTCTATCTGGCGGGGAGCTGATGAGTGAAGCAGAACTCAAGCGGGCTGGCTCCAATGTCAGTGCGATTCATGAGGACTTCATGTTTGGAACGGCAGATCTTTCGGTGGATGGAATCGATGAAAACGGAGATGTGATTGCGATCTTCCGTGAAGGAAACTTTGTGATTTAACCTATGGATTATCATATTTCGGATTTAAGAAAATACACACGATGTCCCCGCAGCTACCTCCTGGAAAAAGCAGACCCGGAAGGGCGGGGTGTCTTTCAGAGTTATGTTCGTCTTGATGATGAAGTAAGCGAGCTTGCGGCAGAGGTGCTTGGGATTACCGAGTGCTTTATGGGAAAACGGAATGACGATCCTTCTCTTGCCATGGAAGCGCTGAACACATATGAGTGGTTATGCAAGGCGCGTTTTTCCTATGGCGGACTTCGGATTAAAGTGCCGTTTCTTCATCGTGTGGAATATGGATTCGAACTGTATTTTCTGTTTCTTGGCTTATATCCCAAAGATCTTGATCTTCAGTATTACTGCGATACAGTATGGGTGCTTGAACAGCTTGGAATTCGTATCTCCAATATGCGCATTATTCATCTGAATGCGGACTATGTAAGAGGAGAAACCCTCGACGTACAGAAGCTCTTTGTGATCAGTGATACCTTTTATAATTCGAAAAACCATCCGGGTAAACCGCTCGAAGAAACCATCCGTTCCAACATATCCGACCCAACAGATTTGATGGCGGAAATGGATCGGGCAAGAGAACTTCCGATTCCTGATCCGGTGCGCTCTTCCTCCTGCTCTGGGCGGCAGATGTGTCGATATCTGGAGCGGTGCTTTCTTGCGGACAGGGAAGTTCCGGATAATCACATCAGCACATTAGTCGGTGGGACCGAGCGATTTGCGATGGCAGAAGAAGGACGACAGTATCTTCGGGAAGCGGATGTCAGCCGATTGGAAGGTTCGCCAATGCAGTATGCGCAGGTCATGGCAGACCGCAATGGCGGACTATTCGCTGATCGGGCATCGCTGAATGGCTGGATGGAAGATGTAACTTATCCGATTACCTTCCTTGATTTTGAATGGGAGCGGTTTGCGATTCCGCCATATCAGGGAATGCGGCCGTTTGATGTGCTGTTATTTGAATACAGTATTCATATTCTTGCGGCAGATGGGACAATTACTCATACGCTATTTCTTTCGGTTCATGATGACCGGCGGGAACTTGCGGAACAATTGATTCGGGATATTCCGGAAGAGGGAACGGTGATCGCCTATAATGCGGAAGGAGCAGAGAAACTGCGGATTAATGAACTGATTGCGCAGTTTCCGGAATATACTGCCCAGCTGAAGTCCATGAATGATCGAATGAAGGATCTCCAGATTCCGTTTACCTCTGGCTTTGTCTATGATGTGCGGATGCGGGGCGGATGGACGCTTAAACGTTTGATGTCCATGATGGATGATCCGGGATACCAGGATCTTGATATCCGCCAGGGAATGGATGCGGTATTCCGGTGGCGGGAACTTGACCGGGACACGGAAGGAATCGACCGCGAACAGATCATCAATGAACTCAAGGCATACTGTGGAATGGACAGCTATGCCACATTAGTCGTATTCCAATGGCTTCAGTCCATTCTTAACGAGAGTTTCTCGTAATTTTTGGCTTGGATTAGGCTATAATAAAGGCAGAAGGTGCGCCAGTTCGGCGTCAGTAATATAACAGGGTGAAACTCCCTGTCCGGTAAAGTCGTAGCGGACAGCCGGTACTCAGTCTTGGAGCCAGAGCCGTGAGGTGAGGTTTAAGCGTAGACAGAGAAGCACACGGACCG
>JAFUGM010000013.1 GCA_017469355.1 Solobacterium sp.
AAGTCACAAACCACCAGCTCAGCTGGTGGTTTGAATTGCCCCTCCAGGGCATGTTACCAGGCCGCCTAAAGGCGGGTCTCTACTCCACCTATTTCTTGCGGCCTCTTAAGAGGCCTCTCACTCCCCGCTCAGTCTGTCACTGTCGGTTTGTTCGCGTATGTAATTCTTGATCGTTTCTTCGTTCACATTCCCTACTGTTTCGCAATAGTATCCACGCGCCCAAAAGTGTCGATCGCGGTTGCGCTGCTTATACTCTGGATGTGCATCAAACAGCATTAATGCGCTTTTCCCCTTCAAGTATCCCATGAAACTGGATACGCTCATCTTTGGTGGAATTGCTACGAACAGATGTACATGATCCGCACATACCGCTCCTTCTATCAATTCCACGTTTTTCATTTCGCATAATTTGATGATTGCTTGCCTTACATCCTTTCGAATTGTCCCATACATCGTTTTTCTCCGATACTTCGGTATTATTACTATGTGGTAAGTACAATTCCATTTCGTGTGTGCTAAACTCTTATTGTCCAAGGACATCCTCCTATGATTTTCGTGGCTTCGAGACCCACTTCAATCATAGGATTTTTGTTACTCTATGTTTCGCTTCCGCTCTCACTACTCCACCATTTCAAATGGTGGATTAATATTTGGGAGCATTTAGCTTTGCGCACAAGGAAAGAACTATTCCGGGAAAACACAAAAACTAAGAAGACGATTCAGATTGTCTTTATCTCGACTTACGGTTTAAAACTAAACAAATATAGCGGACTCGTCAGTGCTCTAGTCACGCTTGATGATTTATTTACTACTGCGGAATGGTGACCTCAACTTAACGACTGACAGTTCGTAAATCACAAATAATTATTTCGTGTACAGAAAGTGTATGCACCAACATCCGCATACAGAAAAAGCCCTCCCCCATGATTATGAGGAGAGGGCCTAAAGTCTTATTCAGCCTTTATTAATCGTTCGTTCTCTTACTTAACGTTGGAGAAGTACTTGATTGTTCTTACCATCTGAGATGTGTAAGAATTTTCGTTGTCATACCAGGAAACAACCTGTACGAGGTATTCGCCGTCAGCTACCTTGGAAACCATTGTCTGGTTAGCATCAAACAGGGAACCGAACTTCATACCAATGATGTCAGAGGAAACGAGCTTCTCAGTTGTGTAACCGAAGGACTCGTTTGCCTGTGCCTTCATAGCTTCGTTGATTTCATCAACAGTAACGTTGTCTCTCTTTACAACCGCGTGCAGGATTGTTGTGGAACCTGTAGGGGTCGGAACACGCTGTGCAGCACCAATGAGCTTGCCATTGAGTTCAGGAATAACAAGTCCGATTGCCTTTGCAGCACCTGTGCTGTTCGGAACGATGTTCGCAGCACCGGCACGAGCTCTCTGAACGTCACCCTTTCTCTGCGGGCCGTCGAGAATCATCTGGTCGCCTGTGTAAGCATGAACAGTTGTCATGATACCGCTCTGGATCGGCGCATAGTCATTCAGTGCCTTTGTCATCGGAGCGAGGCAGTTTGTGGTGCAGGATGCAGCGGAAATAACTGTATCTTCTGCTGTGAGTGTTTCATGGTTTACGTTGTAAACGATGGTCGGCAGATCATTTCCAGCAGGAGCGGAAATAACAACCTTACGAGCACCAGCCTTGATGTGAGCGGATGCCTTTTCCTTGCTTGTGTAGAAACCTGTGCACTCGAGAACTACGTCGATCTTCAGGTCGCCCCAAGGCAGGTTGTTCGCATCAGCTTCCTTGTAAATCTGCAGTGTCTTGCCATCTACTGTGATTGTGTTAGCTTCATCATCAGCAGAAACTGTGTGCAGGTTTTCACCGATCTTGCCGCAGTAGCCGCCCTGAGCGGTGTCATACTTCAGCAGGTGAGCCAGCATGGAAGGCTTTGTTAAGTCGTTGATCGCAACAACATCATAGCCCTCAGCGCCGAACATCTGGCGGAACGCAAGACGTCCAATACGTCCGAAACCGTTAATCGCAACTCTTACATCTGTCATTATCTTTTTGACCTCCTATTTTGTTGCAAGGAAATTATACGTTTTCACCCCCGATACAGTCAATTGAGAATATGCGTGTTTCATGCGGTTTTCGCAATGTGCAGCACCTTATGAAGGGTGCGCTTACATCACCTGCCTGTAAGGAGTGTGCATTTGCTTAGATCGTCTCGTTTAAGGAAAGCGGGCGCGTACTGATTCCATACGCTTCCTGGATGGTTCTAACTTCCGTATTGAACAGTTTGGAAAACAGTTTCGCATCATTCAGACGAGCCAGAACTGAAGGATAATCTCTCCGCTCTGCTTCAGGAAACAGCCGGGTCAGATTTTCTGCCGAGGAGACATGAAGGCTGACAATTGCCCTCTCCTGCATCGCTGCACTGATCAGCTTCATCAATGCGTTGGAATCCAGATATATACACTCCTCAATCCGCGCTTCTTTTCCTTCAATCAGCACAGTCGCATAACCACGGATCTTATTTGTTTCATCAAAGTAGGCGATGATCTTCCCTCCCCGGGACCCAATCTGTCGCTTCAGATTCACAAAATACGCAAGATCCCGGGCATAAAAGCCATTGAAGCGGCGAATAAATGCGGAATAGACCTTTAACATATCCAAGGGATGCGGTTCATAGGAACAGCCATAGGGATTGATGCGGTTTGTTTCATCCCGGATCAGTTCATAGGAAGAACGGTAATATACCGGTTCAAACCCAAAGGGGCGATAGGTCTCTGCGTAACTTGCCCCTACCAGGGTAATCAGTTCACTGTGTTCGCAGACGTCTACCGTGGTTTCGATCAGTTTCCTGAGCCGGCCTTCATTGCGGTAATCCGGCATCGTGCAGGCATGCGACAACATGCTGGCCTGCAGAACCCGACCATTAAACATCACCGCATGAGGTATCCGACAGATGGAACCAGCTACCGTATTGTCTTCCATATCCACATAGAAGTAGGAAGGATCATATTCATAACGGAAAAAGTAATCCGTAAATCTCGGATCGTCGAGCGTAAAGCATTTTCTCCAGTTTTCTTTTATCCCGGAAGTCATCCGTTCATCTGCGTGTTCAATCATAACTGCTGCTGTTTCTCCTCTTCCGGTTCCTTGCGGGTGAATTCCACATCGATTACTTCACCCTCTTCTCTTCGTTTTACCTGTTCCACGCTTTCCTGAAACAGATCATCCTGATAAGTCCGCTCCCGGGTAAATTCTTCTTCCGTCCTGCGGAAATCATCCTCTGCCTTCTTCGCTTCCCGCTTCAGGCTCCAGATTCCAATTCCGATTCCCAGCGCAATCACAAGCAGTAATGGCCAGAGATAGCGAATGGTAAAGTACACTCCTGCCCCAAACAGTATGGCAAGAAGAATGGTCTGAATTCTGTTATTCCCCATGTGTCTTCCTCAGTTCTTCCGCAAGATCATGAATCTTGACAAAACGATGTTTCATGCCGGACTTCGTTACCGAAGTTCCATTTTCCTTATTATATAATTCCGCAAGCTCAGAAAGTGTCGCATCCGGATTGGCAAGACGCAGCTCCGCCGCATCCTTCACTTTGATATCCAACGATTTCAGGCGGTCATACTTCTTCAAAACCTCAATGTCTTCAATCTGGTTATTCGAGGCTTTCATGGACTTCACTTCATTTGCGACATCTACGTTATTCAACCGCTGTACATTGTTCATAAGATCTCTTGAGATCCGCTCGTTTTCAAATTCCAGCAGACATTCATCCGCCCCGCATACCCGAAGGAAATCCGCAATCCGCTCGCTGGCCTTCAGATAGACCACCGATTTGGAACGACGGGTAATACAGCGAGAAGGAATATCAAAGCGAGACAACAGATCCATCAGAAACTGTGCGTGTTTTTCATTACAGGCCTTGATCTCCAGATGATAACTGCTGGTCTGAGGAGAGTTGACACTGCCATCTGCCATAAACGCCCCCGCAAGATATGCCCTGGCAAAGGAATCCTTCTGTACAATCTTCTGAAGTGGCCGATCAAGTAACCCACGCGCACTGTAAAGACCAAGATCTGTGAGTATTCCATTTACCTGGCCATAGACTTTCAGCGTATAGATCAGGTTTTTATTCAGGTTCATTCTCCGCCGCACAGAGGTTTCAATCGTTACTTCATAACGGTTTTTCAACATCCGATATACAGCACGAGAAACGGACGCATTTTCCGTCACTACCGCAATCGCCATTCCCCGCGAAGAGATTGAAATGGATGAAGTCATCTGAATCAATGCGGAAAGCTCAGCCCGCTCTTCATTTCCTTCCGGCTTTTTCAGTGACAGTTCCTGTTTTACATCTGACGTAAATGACATCGTACTGTCTCCTATCGCTCCATAAGAAATTCTACTGCCTGTTGAATCTTCAGCGGATCATGACGCACCAGATCATGATCAAAACACAGCAGTTCTCTCCGAACGATCTGATAACTGTGCTGCTGCGATCTGAGTGGCACATTCGTACTGTTCTGCTCTTTGTAACGATCAAGAATCTTCGGCGGAATGACATCCCCTGCGACCACTGCCGCATCTACCGGAGCACCATGGTCTAAGAGTGCCTGTACATGATCCTCTACGGAATATCCGTCCGTTTCTCCAGGCTGGGTCATCGCATTACAGAAATATACCCGTCTTGCGTGTGTCTGATTCAAGGCATCTTTAATCTCAGGAATAATCACATTGGGAAGAATGGACGTATAAACCGATCCAATTCCGTAAATGATCAGATCCGCATTCAGAATTGCGGATACCGCTTCCGGAGTCGCTTTGACTTCGCAGTCATAAAACACTTCCCGGATATGATTCTCCATATTAGGAATATTCGCTTCCCCTTTCACAATGACTCCGTCATTCATACGGGCATACAGGGAAATGACCTGTGTTGTGGCGGGGATGATATCTCCTTTGACACGCAGAACCTTTCCAATGGTACGCACCGCTTCAAGAAAGGATCCGCTCTGCTGGGTCATGGCAGTCAGAATCAGATTGCCCAGGTTATGCCCGGAAATATCCGTTTCATCCCCCGTCGGATCTTCAAACCGGTAATCCATCAGATTCCCCAGCATCGTTTCACTCTCCGCCAGCGCAATCATGACATTGCGGATATCCCCCATGGCGGGAATATGAAACTGGCGGCGCAGACGGCCGGTGCTTCCGCCGTCATCCGCAACCGTAACCACTGCGGTGAGATGGATATCGTTCAGATTTTTTACCCCACGACAGATGGTCGCCTGCCCATGTCCGCCGCCGATAATCACAATATTGCATGGACGATCAGTCATGAGTAATCCACTCCTTTTCATCCCGGTGCTGTTTATAACAATGGAACTGGTCCCGATAATGTTCATAGAGGTAATTCGCAATCGTCACCGATCGGTGCTGGCCACCCGTACAACCAATCGCAACCGTAAAATGATTCTTTCCTTCCTTTACGTATTCACTGAATGCATAGTCAAGAAACGACTCCAGTCGATGCAGGAACTCCTGTGTTTCCTCCTTTTCCATGACATAGCGATAGACGATTTCATCATTTCCTGAAAAGGATCTCAGTTCCGGCTCCCAGAAGGGATTGGGCAGGAAACGCACATCAATCATGAGATCCGCATCCAGCGGAACTCCGTACTTATAGCCAAATGAAAGGAAGGAAATGGAAAATGATGGTACCGCATCCTTTGCGAAATACTGCTCAATATTCCGCTTCATTTCCTTGGCAGTCATGAACGATGTGTCCATCGTCACAAAGGAATTATTCAGTGTTCGAGTCAGCAGCTGACGCTCTACCGCAATCGCTTCTTCCAGTGTATTAGCTGTATTCAACAGCAGTAAGGGATGCGTGCGGCGGGTGCTCTTATAGCGGCGGATCAACACAAGGTCCGACGCATCGAGAAACAGCACCTGTACATCAATCCCCTCTCCCCGAATCCCCCGCAGAAATTCCGGAAAGTCATTGGCGTTGGTGGATAAGGCAATATAGCTGTATCTCGGGTCCGCACTGGTCTCAATGATTTCCACAAGAAAACTCAGCAGCTGAACCGGATAGTTTTCAATAATGTGATATCCCATGTCTTCCAGAATGGAGGTTGCGGTGGTTTTCCCCGCCCCGCTCATTCCACTGACCAGGATGACTTTCTTCACCTTATTCATAACGTTGCCTATGTGCTTTATTCTATCATTTTCATCCCTTGATAAAACATCGGACAACATCAGTAATCAATGAACAGTTAACCCGGTAAGATACTGCTCCGCATTGAGATACAGAATATTGTCCTGTTCCAATGGAGCTCCGTTATAAATCACATAACGACCAGTAATATCGCCATATTGTTTCTCTGCTTCGTGAATCTTGCCTGAATCCAGCAGATGACGAACCTGATGAGGGTCCGATTCCTTACTGTGCTTAATCTCATACAGTTCGCACATTGCATTGCCAGAGTCAAAAACAACCATATCAAATTCACCTGCCGCAAACTGGAGGACAAATACCTCCTTATTCGGATTAGCCAGGGTTGTCTCCAGCAAAATGATATCTTCCATCATGCGACCACGTATCTCATCCAGGATTCGTTCTGTGATTCTCATTCGTTCTTTTATGCCCAGATCAACAAATGTTTCATCCTGCATAAGAGAAGTAATCAGTGCAGTTGCCTGGGCATATCGAAGTCCAGGCTGAACAAAAACATATCGTTTTCTGGCTTCCGCCATGCTTCCGGAACCCCTCACCTCAATTGTCCGAATCAGATCCAGCAGTTCCAGATATTCCATGATCTCTCGAACGTGTTCTTCATTGATCTGCACTCGTTGTTCTTCCCTGTTTCGAATTTCAAGTAATGTTTTGAGTCTTTCTGTCACTGCCGCAGTGTCAATGTTATCCAATACGTCCGTAGGATGTTCCCGATCACGGCGAAGATTTGATGCGGACACTCCAAGGTCGTGCGACTGAAATGCTCTTGTCATAACCTCCAATGTGAATCGATGATTCATATCTTCAATCACACGATTTACAGCACTGGTAAGTTCATTGTTTTCATACAGAGTATAGAGTTCCCGAAAATGTCCTTCATACTGATAGTTAATCAGGGAATGCTGGATATTTCTTGCGATGGCGCTGTCGACGTATTCGTTCGTTCTCTGCGCAGTGAAAAACGGCATCAGCTTCCGGTTATAATCCACTCCGCCAAGACTCATGGTTCCCCCATAACGGATATACTGGTCAATTCCTTTCATTCCCAGCACATGTTCAAACTCCCGATATGGAATGAATGTTGTATGAAGCAGAAAACACCGATCATACAACTGATCTTCCTTGGCAAACAGAAACCCCAGAGAATCCGTTCCAGAAAGAACGATCTTCATCCCGCTGGACACAAATATATCTGATAACAGCGCTGCACCTTCAATGAAATCCGACAACAGGGTTACTTCGTCAATAAAAACATAACGAACTCCCTGTTGTTCCAGAAGCTTCAGATCGTGATTTAACATTGCGAGTGATTCATTTCGAGTGGCCTGAATAAACGCAGTTTTTTTACGCATATCGTCAGACAGATCCAGAATCATCTGACGGATCATAGTTGTCTTGCCAGTCCGCCGAAGTCCATAGAGAATGAAGACATTTTCATAATCAGGCCCGTAAACATAATCGTAAAGCTGCTGGTAAATTTCCCGCTTCTTAAACGATTTTACTGGTTCCGCAAATCGCTGAAGATCATCTCCAGTACGAATCAATCCATGAAATTCCAAAGATCCAGATGGATAAGACAGAACTGGCATTTCGACAGAAGAAGTTATGGATTTCTGTAACAGCCACTCCAGCCGTTTTCTTTCTTCTATCTGAAGGCGAAGTGTCTCAAGTTCTTCTCCCTTAACACGTTTTGTAATCTGCTTTCCGTGATCTCTGAACTGCCAATATTCATATTCTCTGCCTCCGATATGCTTAATTGTAATTGACCCCTTCGGAAGGCTCTGTATCTGCTGTTCAATCTCTTTCAATTCATCCTGATTCAACACACCCCACCTCCTTAATACTCTAATTTTAACTTTTTTTAACTTCATAATCAATGGATGAAGTTAACGAAGTTAAAAACTCTCCTTCATCGAAAAGAAAGTAAAGACTTTAGTTAGTTTCGGGATGGATAGCGATAGGAATGAAACATAATCATCTTCATTCATCCCCCATTAAAAAAGGAGACACGTTTTGCATCTCCTTATATCAATTCCTGTTTATTCGCCTGCCTGCTTCAGCAGTTCATTGAACTCTCTGAGATCAGCGAATTCATCCACCGGCTTCACTTTAACAGTGAAATCGAAGTCTTCTTCAAGCAACTCATCGATTCTCGCTTCCGGAGAAGACACAACCCGTCCGGACTGCTTGAGAATCGCATCTTCAATCACGTTCCGGGCAAGACGGCCATTGCCAGCTTCTGCCGCATTAATCTCCTGCACTTCTGAGAAATATGCCTCGAGTTTTGGCAGTGCAGCCTCCGCAATCACATATCCTTTAGACTTTGCCTGAATCTCAGCGATCTTACGCAGTTCTTCTCCGGTATAGTCTGGGAAGTGAATCGTATTCGGGAAACGGGACTTAAGACCAGAGTTGGATTCCAGGAAGCCTTCCATTTCCTTACTGTATCCAGCCAGAATCACAATCAGATTGTCGCGGTTATCTTCCATCGCTTTTACGATCGTATCAATACACTCGAGTCCGAAGGAATCATCTTTTCCCCGATACAGAGAGTAAGCTTCATCGATAAACAATACACCGCCAAGTGCTGATTTCACTACCGACATGGTTAACGGTGCTGTCTGACCGACATATTGCGCCACAAGATCTGCCCGGGTAACTTCAACGAGCTGTCCCTGACTGAGGGCACCGATTGCCTTCATATAACGGGAAATCAGCCGTGCGATTGTTGTCTTTCCGGTACCGGGGTTACCAGTGAAGATCATATGTTTGGAAATATCACTGGTCTTCATTCCCTGTGCCTTACGGATTTCCTGCATACGGATGTGATTCTGAAGCGAACGGATGTATTCCTTGATTGTTTCCAGTCCTACAATCTGATCCAGTTCTTCATTCACTGCCTGAATTTCCTCCGCACTTGTCTTCGAGCGGGTTAATGTGACCGCAGAGTCTGAGATAAATGCGGAAGGAACTCCTTCTGAAAGTCCCAGCACAACCGGGGTGCCAGCCGGCACATTCCCTGTCAGCGCTGCCTGAGACAGTGAAATATAGAAATCATTGAACAGTCCGTTCAGCGCATCTGCACCATTGGTTTTGTCATAGTTGGAAACTACCCAACTGCGCAGTTCATCATTGACCGTAACCGCAAGTTTCAGGTTCTTCCCAGCTTTGTCAATCAGAGCCTCGCTCTGAAGATCGGTATATTCTCTTGCGTCTTCATCCGTGAAGGTAGTAAGCGTAATCGTATCCAGCACATGGTAGAGGAAGTTGGCACCGAACGCATTCTGAACGGCCTTTGTGCCGTTACTTGTAATAAAGACCAGGAACTTCCCGAAAGCGGAAAGCGAATCTACAGCTTCCTTGACAAGGCCAGTCTGATTCTCGACAAGAATGCCCTTGTTTAACACATAGCGCTTGGACAGCGTAACTTTTCCATCACAGACCAGAGAATCCACCATCCGTAAGAAAGCCGGGAATCCTGTCTCGAAGTTTTCAAAACAGATGATCTCTCCTCGACCAGAGAGATCCTTGTATAGATCCTGCAGGAAGATCTGTTCCTGCGCACCGCTCTGATAGAGTGACATATCAATGGTATAGACATCGTCGCTGGCAATTACCCGGTGTTCAAAGAGAGACTTTGCCATACGGGTAACGCAGGCATGGCGCCCGCTTCCTCTTGGCCCACTCACAAGAATCACATTCTTGGCTTTTCCTTCTTCCACACCCATGACATAGGGGCGGCGGAACGCAACACAGAATTGATTCAGTGCGTCATTCTGCCCGACAATTTCCGCATCCATTTCCTTCAGAATCTCTCCGAAAACTTCTGCTGTATCAAAGGTTGTCAACACGCCAGGGTTCTTAGCTTCCTGGGGTGTAATGCCATAATCGCGTTCAATCTCCTTCTGGACCCGCTCCATATCATCCTGGTTGAAGCCGTTATCTTTTGACAGGTCTTCCAGTTCCTTCTGCTGACCGGTTAACAGCTTGCGCAGTTCTTCAAAAGAACGGTCCGCATTCTTCAAAAGATCGGAAGTGGCCCGGGAGGCGGAATTGATCATATTGGACATGGAGTTTACTTCTTCCACCGTAGAATCGATGGAATCATTCCCCTTGCCGGTAGTAAGCACCACTTCATCCGTACTCTGTGGTGTTTCCAGACGTGTGCGGTCCTTATTCAAAATTTCCCGCATCAGCCGTTCTTTTTCATCTGTTCTCTTATCTGACATAACTTACCCCTGCAGTGTAATCGTATCGCTGTCTTCATTCCGACGCTTCAGCGCTTCCTGAATGTCATCATCGGAAGTCATTCCGTCTTTTCTTAACATCGCTTCCAGCGTGGACATATCGGCAGACAGATTAATGGAATCGCTCTCCGACATCGCCGGAATCAGACGATCCTTCATTGCGCTGTTGATATGACCAATCGTATCTTTCAGACCCTGCACGTTCTTTTCGTAGTTGGCATCGGTCTGCACATGCTGCATCTTGGTGTACTGCTGGAGAATGCCGATCAGATACGGGAGATAGTTACTATAGAGTTTCTTCAGCTTTCCCTTCTGCTTCGGGAATGCCCGTTCCAGATCATCCAGCTGTTTCAACAGCGCACTGGTCTCGTAAAGACTGTTGGAGATCTCTTCATCAGGAATACCATCATTGAGAGAATTTATAATCTCCCGGAAGGAAGCGGCGTCATTCGGTGCCTTAGGCTCCGGTTTCACTTCTTCCTTCTTTTTCGCGTAAGAAGTTGTCTGTGTGCCTGTCTTAGGCACATATTCCACGTCCACAACTTCCGGCTGTACAATTGCCACATCATTCTGTTCCATGGTCAGAAGCGTATCGAACATCTGGTCATAGATTTCCCCGAAATTTCTGCGGAAATCTGAAACGGTCTTAAAGAAATGCCCGTCGCAATCCACTTCCAGCGCATCCAGACTCGAGAACTTTCCACCGCTCAAAGTTAAAACGATATTGTGGTTTCCACTGGTAAGGGAAATTGCCCGGTCACCGCTGCGGAACCGTTTTAACAGATATGCATTTACCCGTGCTTTCTTGTCCGCTGAATGACGATTATCCGTCATACCATACCGGTTTACGGTCTGTCTTCGAGAACTGGACGAAGAACTGGTATAGGCATTGGTCTTGGAGGATCTAACTGCTTTATACATAAAGAAGGAAACCACTCCGAATATCAAAAGAAGCGGAATTATGCCATCCGCAAATCCAAATACAAAAAACATTAAAAACAGAATCCAGAAACCATTCGGTGAATTTCTCATTTTGCGCGCACCTTCATATCCGGAATTATATCATGGAAACAAAAGCACAACGTGCCCTTTACCCGAGTTTCAGGAAAGCTGAAATCGCTTCTGCGTCTTTTCTACCCTTCCAGTAGAGCTGATCCAGTGCCTGATGGTCCAGACTCAATGTTTTCAGCCCGCTGATATCATCCGGCGCAATGATCAGAACCCTGCCTTCCGCTTCATACTTCTTCGCTTCTTCCAGCTGGGCATTGTATCGCTCGCTCCGATGTTTCAGTCCTTCCTTCGCTCCGTGATACGTTTTGTTCAAAAGATTGGACAGTGCCTGATCCTTCTCACCAGAGCGCACATAGTCTTTCGGGCGGGTCAGAATGATGACCACCTGATCACACCCCTTTTCAAAGGCACGCTGAAATGGAATCGGATCACTGAGACCGCCGTCAAAGAATTCACGATTCAGATAAGGATAGGGTTTGTTGATAATCGGAATACAGCTCGACATCTTCAAAAAGACATAGTTATTCCGTTCAATATGCTTTTTAGGAAGGTAGACCGGATGTCCGCTATGGGCATCTGTCGCCACAATCTCAAGATCAATCGGACTCGCCATCAGCGCATCATAGTCCAATGGATTTTCGCCGCCTTCATTACTCAGCGTGCCATAGATATAGTCAAAGTCCAGATAAGATCCGGTAGTAAGAAAGTTATGGACACTCATGTATTCTTTTCGAAACGAATAGTTATTATAAAACTCATAGTTTCGTTCGTAGTGCCCTGCGGCGTACGCAATTCCATTGGCACTGCCCGCAGAAACCCCAACCACACAATCAAAGAACACATTGTTCTTAATACACCAGTCAAATACTCCAGCGCCGTAAATACCGCGCATTCCGCCGCCGACATCCACAATTCCAATCATGGGACTCATTATAATTCCTCTTTCTTCCGGAAAGTTCAAACAATTAACCCTCTTTGTCAAAAGAAAGAACAGCGCTCTGCTGTCCTTATAAGTTATTCATTTTCAGCTTCGGTTCCAATCACCCACATCTGCCGATACGCAAGATAGGGAACTTCATCCGCATTGATTCGTGCCTGATTGCGCTGTTTGTGAATATCCCCGTCATGGACGGAAGCACGAATATTCTTATTCACCATGTACTGTACATAGAGCAGCTTCTTAAGTAAAAACCAGCGAACCACATAATCGCGGATATATGGAGCCCTGTCTTCTACCTCCACAAGTGTTTTTGCGGCAGTATCCCGAATCGAAGCACCCGCCTCGATTCCCTGTGTTTTGAGTTCCTCATAATTACGGAAGTGATCCCGGTCAATCCGGCGCTGAATACTGCCGGCCTTGAGCTGTTTCATATCATTCCATCCCTTTACGATGGCTTCCGGTTCTGACTCACACAATTCAAGAATTTCATTTCTCGCATCGTAGAACTCACTGCCGGTTTCACTCATACAGTAATACAGGCCTCTGGCGATCAGATATCCGTATTCTTCGTACGGAAGCACCAGCACTGCCTGATCGGTCTCATTGAATGTTCCATAAAGCAGGTATGGATAAACTACCGGACTTCCATCGAGTTTAGAGATATCACGGTAATGGATGATTCGATTACTGATGACATCCATGCGGACAGCACTCTTCAGATCCTTGACAATCCTGGTCTCCGGATCCTGCTGGGCGATTGCGGAGAACGCCTGAGAAAGCGTATCATCCAACTCCGGCGAGGTGGAAAGAAACTCGTTTAATAATCCGTTAAACGCACAATTTACACCGGCCTGCTGATTTTCAAGAACTTCAAATACTGCCATTGTTAACTTCTCCATTAATGCATGTTTTTTCTATTATATTCATAAATTACATGCAGTTCAAAGAAAAGGCTCCGCGAATCTGCCCATGCGCACATGTCCATTCCACATGATCGCGGGGTTCGTTTAACTCAGGCATATGGATTGATCATGTGCCTACACCAGAAACCGGCCACTGACCCATATGGTAAAATTGACGCATATGAAAACAATTCTCTGTGCCGAAGAGCAGAAGGAACTGATCTATCATCAGATGCTGGAAAACGAACATCGTTCTGCGATCAGTCAGGTTCGCCTTGTGACATTATCCAATCTTTTAAAGATCGATGAAACGGAAGATAATGAGGCTCTGTCTCTTCGATTGTCCAAACTTCTGAATGCCCACAAAAATGAGTTTCCGATCTATGCGGAAATGTTTCAATATCCCGTATTCTGTTCGGAGATTCTTTCCTTCGCAAGAACCTGCGCGCTTTATTCCATCACACCGCAGGAACTTCCGCGTGATACCGCAAGCGAAATGGAACTGGCTGAGATTACCTCCCTCGCCCTCTTACTTCCTCTAAGAGAAAAGCGTACCGCGGCTGCCCGGGAGGAACTCCTCAACCAGGCGGCAGACCTTGCCATCGAGGAAGATCGAATTGTCTTTGAAGCAGATCCGTTCCGTGCCGCATTCCGCAAAGAACTTCATGAACGTATTACGTCTATGAACACTTCTGCCTCACCCGTCCCCGCAGAACAGATCGAACTGCGTCGGGCCCCCAGTGTTCAGATGGAGTTGGAGGCGATTGCGCAGGACATTGTAAAACAAGGTACATCATGTGCTGTGGTATTAACCTCTGTTTCTTCCCAACTCCCAGTATTGAAACAGGTATTTGCCCGTTATGGCATTCCCTGTTTTATCAGCAGGGAAACCATTACCCCTTCCATTCTCCCCGCTTTCGTATCTCTTGTTCGGTTTGCGCTCAGCCCTTCGGCAGGCACCTTCCTTACGACACTGCGTCAGAACGCATTTCCAGTATCCTGTTCCAGCGAGCTGGTGCGTTGGCTGGAGGATACCTGCACGGAGGCTGTCTATCAGCCCCTGGCTGATCAGATCGCTTCATTGAGTGCACAGGATATTCATGAAGCAGAACGCATGGATCAACAGGGAAAGGAATTCTTCCAGGCAATCGAAACTGATCTGAAGTTATTAAAATCCTCTCAATGCGCCGCAGACGCATTCAAACATGCCTATCAGGTATTGCGGAATTCTCCGCTGTTAAAAACAGAAACGGAGTTTCAGACTGCTTTACAGATACGAAGCCGACTGAATCAGGTCCTGCCCCTTATTGAAACGCGGGAAGAAGCAGAATTTGTATTGCGGGAACTGGAAGGAATGCGCGTAAGCGCTGAAGGCCCCCGGCATCTGTTCTGTCAGATTTGCGATCTCTCGCATCCCGCTGAACCGGTGGAAACCTTATATGTGACAGGCTGTTCCTCCACTTCATTCCCTGGTGTGCCTGTGCGCAACGGTCTTTTTGATGAAGCCTATGTCGCTAAGATTTCCCGTTTTCCCACTCTTTCCGATCGATATGATCTCTGGAAGGAACAGTTATCCTGGCTTGAGAACACTTCACGCCATGTGATTTACTCCTACCCTGAAGCAGATTATCAGGGAAAGGAAATTCAGCCCTCCTTTTCACTGACTTCCCGCATTCCCACCATCACATCATGGAAGATCGACCAGCCCCGGCCCCGTTACCAGCAGGATCATTTCCTGTTTCCGGAAACCGCATACGCCCTGTATGGCGGAACCACTATTCGCTCTTCCGTATCCCGCGTAGAGCGTTGGTTTTACTGCCCGTATTCCTGGTTCATTCAATCCGGTCTCAGAATCAGCGAATTCCGTGGATCCATGTTGGATTCTGCTACGATAGGCAATTACGCGCATGCGTTTATGAATCATGCGGTGTCATCACGTGGGAAAGACTATCCATCCTTTGAACCATCAAAGATTGAAGCATTTCTTACGCCAGCCTTCGATTCTTTGTCCCGACGGTTTCCTCACCAGAAGACCCTCCTTCAGCTTTCAAAACAACGGCTGGTCACTGCACTGACCGATACCCTGCGGGTACTTGGGGAAGCAGAGGCCGCTGCTCCAAGCTGGCATCCGAATGCGACGGAGTCGTTGTTTGAAGAACCGATCAGCGAACATGTGTATCTGAAAGGAATCATTGATCGAATCGATTTCAGCGCCGCATCCCTGCGTATTCTGGACTACAAATCCTCTTCGAAATCCTTATCGGAGATTAAGGTAAAAGCAGGCCTTCAGCTTCAGTTACTCAGCTATCTCATCATCGCCCAGAAACTGAGTGGAAGAACTCCCGCCGGTGCGTATTACATCCCCATGAAGGAAGGAAGCGTTCCCGCAAAGGCCGGTGTCTTCAAAAAGACCAATAAAAACGGTGTAGAACTGCTGGATGCGAATGATAACGAGATTCTTCATCAGTATGAAATCAGTGGCCGTAAATTGTCCGGCTGGGCTGTTGGGGAAAGTGAACTCAGCGAGGAAGCCTATAAATTGTGGATCTCCCCAGGATCAGGACGATATTCTTATGCGCGAATCAAGGACTGTATTGAATCCCTGTATGAATATTTCTATTTCGGTGTCACGGCAGGAGAGATCTCAGTCACTCCGGTCAAAGGTGCCTGCACCTTCTGTTCTTATCGGCCAATCTGCCGATATCACAATCCCGAACTGGAGGTTAAGGAACTAGTATATGAAGGTATTCCACTAAAAATGGGAAAGGAGGAAGCAGATCATGAAAATGGATGAGTTTCAATCGGAAGCAGTTTCTGCCGTTGGAACAAATATTCTGGTCAGCGCCTCCGCTGGTGCCGGAAAAACCCGTGTCCTTGTGGAACGGCTGATGAAACGCTGTATTGAAGACCGTATCGCCATGAACGAAATCCTTGCGGTTACCTTTACCGAAGCCGCAGCCGCAGAAATGAAAAACCGAATAGCGGCAGGGCTGCAGGAGAAACTCCAGAGTTCCTCCTCTTCCGAAGAAGAAACGTGGATTCGCAGTCAGATTATTCTTCTGGAAGATGCGGATATTACAACCATCGACAGTTTCTGTCTGAACCTGATTAAGAAATATTACAGTGTCATCGGTCTTGACCCTGCGTCTGCCTCTTCCATTCTGGATGAAAGCTCTCAGAAAGCGATGATGGAAACCGCATTTTATCAGGCAGTCGCTTCCTGCCAAGACAACGATCCGGACGCATTGATGTATGTGCTGAATACCACTTCCACAAGGCCCGAAGATTATGACACATTGAAAACCACAATCTTCAATATCAAATCCCTTGCGGAACAATACAGCGATCCCGAGGAATGGCTTGATCGGATGGCAGAATCCTATTCCGATATTCATCACCTCAATGATCTTCCTCATCCGGTATATGAGGGTTTCTTTCAGCAGCTTCGCTTCTATTTCAACTCCATCCAGGAATTGATGGAGGAGATGCGTGCTTTGGCAGAACAGAGCGAAAAGGTCATAAAAAAAATCAATGACCTTGAAAGTGCGTATACCTTGTTTATGAATTGCCAACAGGCACTCAAAGAAGAAAACTATGATCAGTTCCGTGAACTGTTTCTCATGTTTGGGGCTGAGCAGAAAACACCTTCCGATTCAAAGGCCGAAGCGTATACTTCCGCAAGAGATCAGATGTACGAAACATGCGCTAAACTTACCGCCATCCTCTACGACTCCGATACACTGATTTCCGATATCAACGAACTCCTGCCAACTGCCCGACTCCTTTCTAAACTCACCTCGCTTACCATCTCCGGGTATCGTGAGGAGAAGCGCCGCCGCGCAGTTATGGATTTTACCGATATGGAACAGTATGCATGGGAAATCCTCATAGCCAATGATCGGGAAGTTGCTAAACTGTATCGGGCCCGGTTAAAGGAAGTCATGGTAGAT
The DNA here is from genome assembly GCA_017469355.1 of Solobacterium sp. GTDB lineage: Bacteria > Bacillota_I > Bacilli_A > Erysipelotrichales > Erysipelotrichaceae > Bulleidia. The sequence continues at coordinate 17,262 of JAFUGM010000013.1, forward strand.
GAATTCCAGGATACCTCGCTTCTTCAGGATCAGATTATTACTGCCATCGCAAACGAAGGGACGATTTTCCGTGTCGGAGATGTTAAACAGTCCATCTACCGATTCCGGGGTGCCCGTCCTGCCCTGATGCGGGGACTCATGAATGACCCTTCCATAAAAAACATTACGTTATGTCATAATTATCGTTCCCGCTCTACGATCATCGAATATTCCAACCTTCTTTTCTCGAGACTCATGAATATTGAAGGCTGCGAAGACCGTTATACGGAACAGGATATCGTAACTCCCGGAACCAGTGCACAATGCAATCCTGATACACCACCGATTCAGCTGGTGTTAATCAATATGCCGGAACCACTTGCGTCTCAGGAAGATTCCGATGAACAACGCATCAAAGGAAAGCAGGCAAAAGCGGAATGGATCGCTTCCGAAATGATTCGCCTTCATGAACTGGGATATCGCTGGAATGACTTCTCGGTTCTTGTACGCTCCCATGCGGAAAAGATTGAACTGGCTCGGGTATTTGAACAGTGTGGGCTTCCCTATGACATCGATACCCGTCAGGGCTTTTACAACAGCGACCTGTGTCAATATATCCTGGCATTACTGCGGTGTGCCGTAAATCCAGAGGATGAGTTATCGCTGCTCTGTGTGTTATGCGGAGAGATGTATTCCTTTACGGATGAGCAGCTGGCACAGTTAAAACTCAACCACGGAAGTGTTCGCGATGGCATTCGAAACGAATACCCCGATGTTCTGCCATGGATTTCTTCGCTGTATGACATCTCCAGATACAGTATTCCTGGCATGTTGGATGAGATTGCGTTTCATAACAGCTTCTATGAACATCTTGCACCGAAAGATCGTGCCAACTTTGATTTTCTGTATGAACGGGCAGTCGCTTCCGCCTCACATCACATTACGATTTACGATCTGATTGAAACCATGGAGACGGGTGCGGAAGAGCGTTCTTCCAATGCGTCCTGCCGCAGTAAAGATGATGATGTAGTAACGGTTTCCACCATTCATCAATCCAAAGGGCTTCAATACAAAGTGGTCTTCCTCTGGTCAACCGGAGGTAATGCATTATTGGATACAACAGCTGAATGTATCTTAGACAGTGAAATCGGCTATGGGTTGAAACATTATGATCTTCCCTTCCATACAAGCCGCCCCAGCATATTCCGGATTGCGGCCACATATCGCCAGAACATTGCGGATGTGGAGGAATACTCCCGGGTGTTATATGTCGCCTTGACCCGTGCAGAAGAACGCATGTATATCGTCGATACCGCAGATGATGCGCTTCCTTACCGCGACAAGCTGACCATGAGGGACCTGATGCGCAGAAAAGGAATTACCGGTCTTATCACTGCCGCCATGAAGGAACAGCCAGGTCTTTATGAAGTTCATACGGTTCCACTTGAAGCTCCTCTGGTATTAGAACAGACGGAACCAAAATATGTGGAGGAACTTCCTCATTTCCTGGGTAATGCAGTCACGCTGCCTCCAGTGAGACGGCCAAGCACACATGAACTGCGCTTTCTGCCTGATCTTGAACCAGGTTCTTCAAGTCGGGGAAGTACCTATGGAACGTTGATTCACGAAACGATTGCCGGACTCCCGAACCGTCTATGGACAACGAACGACTTTGATACAGATGTTCTTCGTCCCCATGATGTGGAAGCGATTTTGAATTTTGGGATGTCGGATCTCTATCATGAAGCACTGAATATGACGATCTATAAAGAACTTCCCTTCTATACTGAAGATCCCAACACAAAGGAGCGGATGATGGGTGTCATGGACTTTGTGGGAGTTTCAGATGAAAAAATCCTGTTAATTGACTTCAAGACAGATGCGCTTCCGTTATCCGAAATAAAAACGCGCTACAGCGATCAGCTGAATGCGTATCGCAGCGCGCTTTCTCTGTTATATCCCGGGCGCCCGATTCAGGCCTATGCCTGGAGTTTCCATAACCGCAGTGCGGTAGAAATCAATGAGGCCGGCTGAGCAGCCACTGAAGTGCCTTGTTTAACCGCTCTCCTTCTGGCCCAAAGTGAGTTCCGGGATTGAGCTCAAAGACACAGTCACAATATGGTTTCAGAAGATGTTCGGTAGAGACCGTTGCGGTTTCTACCGTTTTCATGAGCGGATGTTTCGCGTTCTTTTCTCTGTCCCCCAGGGAAAGATAACAATGCCTGCACTGAAGGGGATGCGTCTCAAGGTATGATGTCCAACCTGGATACCATAACGATCCAGATACTGAGGCACAGCTGTCAAAGCGATCTGTCAATGTGCAGATATACAGGGAGAATAACCCCGCAAGGGAATATCCCATCAAGATATGCATTCCAGAATGAGAGGCCAGCACAGGATCAAGATCCTCCTCCAGTTTTTCAAAAAAGCATTCGGCGCCGCCGGTAAATGGATCACCATTTGGAAACAGAGGATCCGCTTCCCATGGACTCATATCATGATTCCATTGGGACTCACGTACCGGAATCGAAAGAATACTGCATCCATCCACCTTCAATTCTTCAAGCATGGATGAACCGATAACTACCGCCAGATGTTCTCCGTTTTCAAACAATTCCATTTCGTCCATGCGATTCATCTTACCACAAATATGCTTTACAATAAGACCATGGCAGTACAGGCAAAAACAGAGACAAAAACAGCCTCTTCCTGGTGGGAAGAGGAAGCGACAACGCAGAAGAGATCATCCCGCAAGGGTTCCAAGCCCGAAAAACCCCAACATAAAGGATTGTTGGTGTTTGGCGCAGTGGCTCTGTGTTTTCTGAGTCTATGGGGTGGATATGCGTTACGCACAAAGACCACACTGTTTTTAGAACATCGGACACTGGATGGATATCTTCCGGCAGAAGAATATGTGCTCTACCAGATAGATGATCATGAGCCCGTTCAGAAACTCAGAACCTTTCACTACGATGACTACTATGCCTTTTCCTATTACAACAACTACAATCTCGAAACCTCCCGCGGGCTGAAGCCGGGAGACTCCTGGGATGACTTCGTCGATCTATACGGAGATATAACATGTGAATCTATCAACGCGGTGCCGGTAGATGAAGACGGGATTCCGGACTACGACTTAAATCAGAACATCTCAATCTATGATCCCATCACCATCCGTCAATTTCACGAACAGTATGTGGAACCGGGAATCATTGATCTTTCGTCCTGGTATATCAATGTGGACTTCCGCATTCAAACTGACGGAATTCACCTTTACTACTCCTATGAGGAGCTCCAGGATGCCTATCAGGAGTACAATTCTCCCTTCCGGCATATTCTGAGAACTTATCCCAACCATGGCGTATTATATCTGTCATTTGACTTCACGCCCAATGAGGCTGGACCTGGGACTTTGTATTATCTGACTTCCGCGTATTACGGATATTGAATCCTCATAAAATCAGCTCCCGGTGGGGAGCTGGTTTTATGATATTAATAGTTTTCTGCGTTAACTTCGAAGAAGCTCTGCGGATGAGCACATACCGGGCAGATGTCCGGAGCCTGTGTACCGACTACGATATGACCGCAGTTCCGGCATTCCCATACCTTAACTTCACTCTTCTTGAACACTTCCTGCATCTCAACATTTTTAAGGAGTGCACGATAACGTTCTTCATGATGTTTTTCAATCGCCGCAACGCCACGGAATTTCTTTGCCAGTTCAGGGAAGCCTTCTTCTTCCGCTGTCTTTGCGAATTCCTCATACATATCGGTCCACTCATAGTTCTCACCATTGGCAGCTGCTTCCAGGTTTTCTGCGGTTGTGCCGATGCCATTGAGTTCCTTGAACCACATCTTCGCATGTTCTTTTTCATTGTCCGCTGTCTTCAGGAACAGCGCCGCAATCTGTTCAAAGCCTTCCTTCTTAGCTTTGGATGCGAAATAAGTGTATTTGTTTCTGGCCTGTGATTCTCCGGCGAACGCTGCTTCAAGATTCTTTTCGGTCTGTGTGCCTGCGTACGGATTAGACTTTTCTTCCTTCAGCTCTGTAAGCTTGTCTCCGGTTGCCTTACAGCGCGGGCATACTGCTTCTTCAGCACTTTCCGCCTCGAATACTTCTCCGCAGATTTCACATTTAAACTTTGCCATAATTGTTCCTCCTTCATTTCTCTATCAATCTGGCACCTGCATTGGGCAGGAAATTGTTCTAACTATGGATTGCTTTCTTACGGCAGTCCGGGCAGAGATAACGAATTCTCAGATCATAGGACAGCACGGTTTCCTTCAGCTGTTTCTGCAGGGAATCTGTGATGTCCTCCAGCATCACATCACTCAGTGCTCCGCATCGCTCACATACCAGATGGTCATGACGGAATACCTTGTCATAACGGTCCGTTCCGCCTTCCATTCGTATGCGGCGAAGCTTCCCCTCTTCACATAGCCGGTTCAGGTTGTTGTATACCGTCGCCAATACAATAGAGGGAGATGTCTGTTTCATCTGTTCATAGATCTGTTCCGCGGTCGGATGCGTATCCGAACCGTTCACAAGATCCAGGATCTGTTGTGCGTATCTTGCCATAAATTAGAATAATTCTAATTTCATAATAATGGATGACTGTAACCGTTGTAAACTACTGAATAACAATTCTCCGATTCTTTCCGGCTGTAGGTTCCAGAAGCTTTCGGATTACCGTTTCCGCCTGTTCTCTTGCCCGCTGCTTCAACTTGTCTATATTGGCATTTTTCTTCGCATCTTCCCGGGCAGCCTTAATCGCTTCGGAAATATCATCCTTGTCATTCCAGTTGAACAGAGAATTATGTTCATCATAGAATTTCAGGCTGTCAGTATCCACATCAATGGACTGAAGTTCTGTCTGCGGAAGAGATACCCGGATTTCTGAGGGGGTAACTGTTACCACTGCCTCGGAAAGATCGATTCCACAGCGAATATTTGCGGAATAGATCATGGTAAAGGAACGCTTGTTGATCAGGGGAATCGAGCCGCTTTCAAACTTGACCAGGTCCACATATTCCAGAAGACATGTGGTCAGGTCACTGCATTCCGTCAGCTTCGTTTCAATCATGGAGGAAGTAATATCATCCTCCGGTTTTTTAAGAGACAATCTTCGATTTACGATCATCCCCAGCGCAAAGCTCAAAGCCACTACAAGCAGAATCAATAATGCTTTATCCATCTGTTTCTCCCTCCGTTACCAGCGAGAATAATTCCCGGTAAATCGTCCTCAGTTCTTCCATTTCTTCTTCCTTCATTGGCCGGTTGCGGGCATTATGTCCTTCTACAGTTCCTTCATGCGTCGCCACGACTGCACCGTCTTTAATCACAAATAAGGTTGGAGTATAGAGATGACGGATACCGTCCGAATCGAATTCCAGATATTCCCCTACCGTTTTTACCAGCAGGTCATAATCAAGCAGATCGGTATTCTTCTTCCAGGAAGGATCCTTTCGTGTATCAATGTACGCAACCTGAAATTCAAACTCTTTAGCGATATCATTGAGCACCGGCACTGCCTCCACGCACCACTCGCACTCCGCGTATCCAAACAGGACCACAAAGGTGTTTCCTTCCTCCATGGCCTCCACCATTTCCTTCACCGTCAGATCATAGTAGACATGGTCTTCATCATATAAATATTCATATGCGGACATATCACTCTTTGGGCCAGTGAGATAGACCGGGGATGGATCTTCCTTCCGGCATCCTGCGGACAGCAGGAGAGACAATATAACCGCCAGAAATGATATTCGCTTTAATAAAATACTCATGTGCTTATTATAAAATCTTTCCGCTGTCATGGACAGTACTTGACAGGGTATTTATATTGTGTACAATTTAATTGTAAACAATATTGGAGGTATAAGATTATGAGCACAGTTTACGATTACACTCTTCCCACACCGTCCGGTGATACCGTTTCTCTGAATGACTTTGCCGGAAAGGTTCTGGTGATCGTCAATACAGCTACCGGATGTGGTTTCACTCCGCAGTACAAGGAACTCGAGGAAATGCATGAAGCATTCCATGACAAGGGTCTTGAGATCATCGATGTTCCGTGCAATCAGTTCGCGGGTCAGACACCGGGAACCGATGATGAAATTCATGAGTTCTGCACACTGAAGTACAACACACAGTTCCCGCAGTACAAGAAGTCCGACGTCAACGGCGAAAATGAGCTCCCCCTCTACACCTATCTCAAGTCTCAGAAGGGATTTGAAGGATTCGGTAAGGGCGTAAAGGCTCTGGCAATGGCCGCTATGTTATCGAAGATTGACAAGGACTACAAAAACAACCCCAGCATCAAATGGAACTTCACAAAGTTCGTTGTAAACCGTGACGGTGATGTCGTAGCTCGCTTTGAGCCGACCGCTGACATGGAAGATCTCAAAAAGTGCGTTGAGGGACTTCTCTAATGGATGAACAGCTGCGCTTAGAAAACCAGCTGTGCTTCCCGCTCTATGCATGCGCACGTAAGATTACGTCGCTTTACACCCCCATGTTCAAACCTCTGGGGCTGACCTATACGCAATACATCGTGTTCCTGGCATTATGGGAACACGATAACGTACCGGTCAGCGACCTCTGTCACCGGCTTTATCTCGATAGTGGAACACTTACTCCGCTGCTTAAAAAGATGGAACAGGAAGGATATCTGACCCGCACTCGTTCAAAGGAAGACGAGCGTGTTGTGAATATTCGTCTGACTGAAAAAGGCATTGCCTTAAAGGATCAGGTACAGGATATTCCAATGCAGGTAGGAAACTGTATTCGTCTGTCGCCGGAAGAAGCCTTTACCCTTCATACACTTCTGTATAAGGTTCTTGAACAGGAGGAAGCTTATGGTGGATAACAGCACAGTCATGGAACGATCGAAAAAAATTGTTCGTGCCAGTCTTACCGGCATTGGTGTCAATGTGCTGCTTGCGGTACTTAAAGCAACGATCGGATTGTTATCCAATTCCATCGCTGTCATCCTTGATGCGGTCAACAATCTTTCTGATGCGATGTCATCGCTCATCACGATTGTAGGAACCCGTCTTGCGGGAAAAAGCCCGGATAAGGAACATCCGCTTGGATACGGACGCATTGAATATCTCAGTGCACTTATCATCTCGGCGATTGTGCTGTATGCGGGAATTACATCTCTTACCGAATCAGTAAAGAAGATCATTCATCCCGAAGCTGCCGATTACAGCATTGTGTCCCTGGTATTGCTGGGGGCGGCGGTTATCGCAAAGATTCTGCTTGGCAGATATATGAAACGGGTTGGCGAAGAGGTTAACTCCGGTTCCCTTATCGCCAGTGGATCGGATGCGATGAATGATGCGGTTATTTCCTCTTCCGTCATCGCTTCCGCAATTCTGTTTCTGTTGTTTGGATTTCAGCTAGAAGCCTATGTCGGTGCAGTTATTGCGGTATTGATCATCAAGTCAGGAATTGAACTGATTCGTGACACGCTGGATGATATTCTCGGAAAGCGTCCGGATGCGGAACTTTCCAAAGCGGTAAAAGCTACCGTTTGTGAGCAGGAAGAAGTTCAGGGCGCCTATGATCTGATTCTGACCAGTTATGGCCCGGATACGGTTGTGATGAGTGTGCACATTGAAGTGCCCGATACATTGACCGCTTCTGAAATCGATGAACTGGAGCGGAAGATCGCGGATAATGTCTACAGAAAACATCAGATTCTCACCGGAGGTATTTCGATCTATTCCGTAAATACCACTAACGACGAAGCTGCACAGTTCAAGGAAGCAGTAACCCGGATCGTCATGTCTCATGAAGGCGTGCTTCAGATGCATGGATTCTATGAAAGCAATAAGGATCATTCTGTATCCTTCGATGTCGTTCTGGATTATTCCGTAGACAGGCCTGCAGTATATCGTTCCATCTGTGAAGAGGTTTCATCCCAATGGCCTGAAACAAACTTCAAAATCACCCTGGATTCTGATCTCAGTGATTAACATTCGGCGATTTCTGCAGTACGATCAGATTGTTGTGAAGTAAACACAACAGGAGGTATTGAAAATGATTCTCGCTCTTATCTCATATGTTCTCGTCGGCTGTATTGCCGGATATCTCGCTGCCCGTATTATGGGACTTGATACGTCAGACATTACCAAAAATCTGTTGTTGGGAATCGTCGGTTCAATTGTCGGCGGACTCATTGGGGAATTGATTGGTCTTCGCGCAACCGGGCTTCTTGGATCGTTGATCCTTGCGGTTGTTGGTGCCTGTGTTGCGATCTGGATTTATCGCAGATTTATTCGCAAATGACATATCATCCTCGGTTTATTACCACAGGATATATGGCACATTGAATAACAATCTGTCAGAAAACATGGTTTAAAAAGCGGTATCCGCACCTGCGGTGCCGCTTTTCATTAGGCAAGTTCTTCCCGGTAAGTATCCAGAATGGAATTCAATTCTTCAAGACTGTCACATTGTGCACACTGCGCACGTACTTTAGCCGCATAAGGCATACCGTCAAGATAATAGGACGCAAGTCCCCGCATCATTGATATCCCGGTATGTTCTCCCTCATAAGCACAGAGTTTTTCCGCATACGTTTTACATGCAAGAATCCGTGTTTCATAGCTGACGGATTCCACTGGTTCCCCATTCATTGCGGAACAGATTTCCTGAATCAGCCATGGCTTTCCAACCAGGCCTCTTCCAACCATCACGCCATCACATCCGGTTTCCTTGATCATGCGTACCGCATCGGATCCGGTTCTGATATCGCCATTACCAAACACGGGAATGGTTACCGCCTCTTTCACCATTCGGATATAACGATTGTCAGAAGTTCCACGGTAAAGCTGTGCTCTGGTGCGGCCATGAACAGCGATTGCGGAAACACCGACGTCTTCCAGACGCCGCGCAAGTTCAGGAGCGATGATATGTTCACTGTCATAACCGGCGCGCATCTTTACGGTAACCGGTCGATTGGTATGTGTGATTACTGCTTTTGCGATGGCCACCGCAAGATCCGGTTCTTTCAGAAGATATGAACCGGCATGGGATTTCAGCACCTTAGGTACGGGACAGCCCATATTGATATCAATAATGTCACAGGTTGTATTCTCACTCAGATACTCCGCTGCCTCTGCCATGGTATCCGGATCTCCGCCAAATAACTGAAGACTGACCGGATGTTCTTCTTCCAACACCCGACACATATCAAACGTGCGTTCATTCTTATAATGAAGCGCCTTATCACTGATCATTTCCGATACGGTAAGCCCTGCCCCTGCCTCATGACATACGAGGCGGTAAACTGGGTTGGAAATCCCCGCTAACGGTGCCGCGATCACTGGCGAACAAAGTTCAACGGTTCCGATTCGCACGTTTTTTCTCCACCAGCTGATTCAGTTCTTCTTCTGAAAACCGGTATGCCTTACGGCAGTAATGGCATACAATTTCCGCCCCATGATCTTCTTGAATCATGTCCACAAGATCCTGCTCTCGAAGTCCTGATAAGGCATCCGCAAAGTGTTCCTTAGAGCAGTCACAATGCCAGCGGAGCGGTTTGTGGTCAAGAATGCGGGCATCAGGAAATAATTCCCGGATCAGATCTTCCACCGGGCGTTCTTCCCTCATGTATTCACTCATAGGTTTCATATGGGCAGCGATGAATTCCACCTTGGAAATCACTTCTTCCTGAGCAAACGGGAGCAATTGTATCAACATTCCTCCGGCAGAAATCACCCGTGTATCTTCCCCTACCAGAACACCGACGGATACAACACTTGGAATCTGCTCACTTTCCGCAAAATAACGGGCAAAGTCCTCTCCGATTTCTCCAGAGGTAAGCAACACCGTTCCGGTAAAGGGCTCCTTCAGCCCCATATCCCGGGATACCTGCAGGGTTCCCTCATGGCCAACCACACGGCCAACATCCAGATGACCATCCGCTCTTGAGGCATAAAGGTCCATGCGATCTGCACATCCGCGGACATTTCCCCTGCCATCCGCTTCTGTTCGAAGTATTCCCATCGGTCCTCCGCCGTTGATCCGCACACGGACATGTTCGGAAGGCTCTTTGAGATCACTGGAAATCAATCCTGTGACCGTGAGGGTTCTCCCAAGTGCTGCCGTACAGGTTGGCGCAGCAGAATGCGCCTCCCGTGCCGCGTTCACCATATCCGTAGATCTGGCCGCATGAATACGCACCTGTTCTCCCAGGGCACTGGCTATAACAATTTCATCATTCATTTCAATAACTCCTGTAACAACGGTCATTCAGCCTGCGAAGCTTTCTCAGATCGACCTTAAGAATTCGCCGATCTGCACTGAACAGTCCGTTGCATTCATCTTCCACATCAGAGAGCTGTGTATATACCGCCCCGCTTAATCCTCTAGGAATGTTTTCCAGCACATCCCGTTTAAACGCATGAAGCACCGCATCATTCCACTTCGCCTTATCGTTGAACGGACGATAACCGTAAACCTTATCTGGCTCACTGTGTCCCTGTTCCAGATAGGTATAACCACCAAATTCACTGAGTAACAGAATGCGGTCATCACGCGAAGGAACACGGAAGGCACGGAAATAACAATGTCGGCTGTTAAAATCACCGCCGCCGTTATCCTGCCAACCGCTGGCACTGTCCACAAGACGGGTTGAATCATAGTAACGGATAAACTTGGTTACCTCTGAACTGTCAAACTGACCCCATCCTTCATTGAACGGAACCCAAGCAAAAATGCATGGTTCGTTATAAAGCATATCGAGGATCGCTTCCAGTTCTTCAAAATAGGCATCTCTGCTTTCCGCATCCTCCCGGCCAAACTTCTCATACTTATGATCATCAAACTTCCGGAACCCAATCGTTGGAAGAATCAGATTACGCATCTTATCATAGGTTCCTCCGCCGCAGGGAATATCCTGCATCACCAGAATTCCCATCAGGTCACAGAGGTAATACCATCTGCGATTTTCTACCTTCATATGCTTTCTCAGCATATTAAAGCCCATTTCCTTTACCTTCTGCAGTTCATACCGCATCGCTTCTTCACTTGGGTAGGTTAATAGGCCATCCGTGGTATATCCCTGATCAAGAAGGCCACTCAGAAACAATGGTTCTCCATTCAGGGTAAAGCGAAGATATCCTTTTGCGTCCCTGGCAGAGCCAAACTTCCGCATGGCGAAATAACTCTTAACGGTTTCCTCTTCGGTCTGAAGATAAAGCGTATAAAGGAATGGATCCTCTGGGGTCCAGGCATGGATTGTATCAAGATTGATGGTATAGTCTTCTTTATTTGTGATACCGCGATGTACAAGATCTTCCCCGGAAAAGACGGTCACCACAACCTGTGTATAGGTTCCAGACATACGAAGGAATACCCGCTGATTATCAAAATCCGGAGTGATTTTCAGATCGTTCACCGCATGAAGCGGAAGATCTTCCAGCCATACCGTCTGCCAGATGCCGGAAGAAGGCGTATAAAACATTCCCCCATGTTGAAGCTTCTGCTTTCCATAGGCATAGCGCCCAGTATCTGTAGGATCGCTGATCTTCACCAGCAGTTCGTTATAACCCCGCAGCAGCGTTGTGACATCCAGTGAGAATGGAGTATACCCACCATGGTGAGAACCAGCCTCAATTCCATTGAGATACACCGTACAGCTTTGATCTACTGCCTCAAAATTCAAATGAACAACCGCATCTTTAGGCGTATAGGAAAACTGCCTTCGCATCCAGAGAATCTGATCCGGAGAGAGGTTATCCTCACTTCCGCTGAGCTTGGATCCAAGTGCGAATGGCACATGTATTTTCTTCCATCCTTTTCTGAGATCCGGCTCACTTCCATCGGTAATCTGATATTCCCAGATTCCATTCAGCGATGTGAAACTCCCTCGCTGCAGCTGCATGCGGGGATATTCATTTAACGGATCAAGAAGATTAACAGTTTCTCCCCAGGGGCTAAGCAGCGTCATCGGTTCTCCTATCGTTCCAATATATAATGCCATGACGAATCACGGTGACCGCAAGCGCGGGCAGATGAATCAGGATGGCAGTTTTTCCCATTACAGTAAAGGTGTATTCATTCTCTGCGACCATTGCCGGAAGAATCAGGTTCATACTTCCACTGAACACAATCATTAAGATCTCCATGGGCGCAACGGAAAACCCATGTGTCTTCAGGATATCAAAACACCATGGAATTGCACATGATAGAGCAATAAAAGGCACATACATGACTGCCGGAAATTTCGGTCCGACACGAAGCTGCGCAATCATCATGACTACACCCATCCCTGCTCCTCCAAGAAAGGAGATTACACAACTCATGAATATTCCTGGTGTTTCTTCCTCAATGTTGTTTCGCATAAGATGAACTCATTTTACCATGAGCCCTCTTTCCCATACATGTGGAGTTATCTCCCCGAGAAAAGAGGAAGTGTACAGGAAAAGAATGAAAAACAATATGGGCAAGCCTAAGATTTTTCTTCACCCCTGTCTACCCTCAGGATAGTTTGGCAATAACTTTGACTTCAGGTCTCCATTATCAGAGATAACAACGGATTATCCTCCATATTTTGTTGTTATCTCGCTTTTTTATTGAGATAACAACGACTTAACAGTTATTTTTTGTTGTTATCTGTGATATTATGCTTATGAAGAGAAAGGACGAGTTGGTAATATGTTAAATGATGTATTAGTTGGCAGAAACGAAGAAATCCAACGTTTAAACCAATGCATGAATGAGGAGCGATCCCAACTTGTTGTTGTATATGGCCGTAGAAGGGTCGGCAAAACATATTTGATAAACAAGTATTTTAATGGATGCTTCGATTTTAAATTGACCGGAATTTATAATGCTCGAAAAGAAGTTCAGCTTCAGAATTTCGTAACCGAATTAAATCGCCAGGGAAATACAACTCTTGACTGTCCGAAATCCTGGGCTGAAGCTTTTTCTCATTTAAGGACTTATATTGAAGAATTACCCGAAGATGAGAAACATGTCATATTTTTTGACGAAATGCCTTGGTTAGATACTGCAAAATCCGAGTTCCTCCCCTCGTTTGAGTTCTTCTGGAACGATTATGGATGCACGGTAAAGAATCTGGTATGCATAGTCTGCGGTTCTGCTACAGCATGGATGGAGAAAAAAATAGCGCAGAATAAAGGAGGCCTATTCAACAGACAAACCTGTAGCCTGTTTTTAAAGCCATTCACCTTAAAGGAAACAGAAGAATACCTTGTTTCCAGAGGAATTGTATGGTCCCATTACGATATCAGTGAATGTTATATGATTCTAGGAGGCATTCCTTTTTATCAAAGTCTGCTGAGATCAGATCTATCACTAAGCGGAAATATTGATAATCTGTTTTTCCGTAAACGCGCAGAATTATGGGATGAATTCGACCATCTTTATCAAACTTTATTCAACAATAGTGAACTTTACATAAAAACAGTAGAAGCGTTGAGTTCAAAACGAGGCGGATTAACAAGAAAAGAAATTTCCGAAAAGACAGGAATTTATAATAACAGCAGTCTTACTGAAGTTTTAGATGGCTTGGCAGTATGTGATTTTATTCGAAAAGAAGCATTTTATGGAAATCACAAGAGAGAATTAAGATATCAGCTATCAGATTACTACACAGCTTTCTACTTTCATTTCCTGAAAGATAAGCATGGGCGAGATGAGCATTTCTGGAGTCATTCCTACGATAATCCAGCTCGCCGTGCATGGACTGGACTGACATTTGAACTTTTATGCAAGGATCATATTCGTCAGATCAAGCAAAAACTTGGAATTAGTGGTGTACTATCCGAAGAATACACATGGTCTATACCATCCACAAGTGACAACGGTATCAATAAGGGAGCACAGATTGATCTTCTAATCGATCGTCGCGATCATGTTATAAATCTTTGTGAAATTAAGTTTGTATCTAATCTATTTGAAATCGACAAATCATATAACGAAGTACTTCGCAATAAAATCGAAGCGTTTAGCAGAATATCAAAAGCAAAAAAGTCATTGCAGTTGACTATCATCTCCCCGTATGGAGTCAAGGATGGAAAATACAGCAATATAGTCACCAACCAGGTATTGTTAGATGACTTGTTTCTCTAACACGTGGACAGGAAGTATATTGTAAATACAGCCATGCCAATCCGATCCTTCTTATCTTGACAAGTAAAAGAGACCCTTTCAGGCCTCTTCACTATAATCTTCCGGGAACAGTGTTTCAGGAACTTCAGGTTTGGTCACTGTATCCTCTGCCGGAGTTCCGTGGATGATCTCATTGATCTGTTCGGAGGTAAGTGTTTCATATTCAATCAACGCCTCCGCAATACGAATCAGATCTTCACGGTGCTCCTCGATAATCTCTCTGGCTTTCGCATGGCAGCCATTCACAATCTTACGAACTTCTTCGTCAATTTCGAATGCCACCTGGCCACTGACATTATTCGGGCTGTTGTAATCACGGCCAAGGAATACATTTTCTGAACCACTGTTGTATTTAATCGGTCCTAGATCACTCATACCGTAGAGCGTAACCATATCTTTCGCAAGATTGGTTGCCCGTTCGATATCATTGGATGCGCCGGTTGTAACATCATCGAAGAACATTTCTTCTGCGGTGCGTCCTCCCATATAGGAAGTGATCGTCGCAAGCAGATCATTCTTCGTATTCATCATCTTTTCTTCCTTCGGAGTCATCAGGTTATATCCGCCTGCCTGACCACGGGGAATGATGGTTACTTTCTGTACCACCTGAGCGTTATCAAGGAAGAGACCGATTACCGCATGGCCTGCCTCATGATAAGCCACCAGTTTCTTGGTTTTTTCATCATAGGTGCGGCTCTTCTTGGCCGGTCCCATCATGACACGGTCGATCGCTTCATCAATCTGTGCCATTCCAATGACATCAACTCTGTCACGAACCGCAAGGATTGCGGCTTCATTCAATACGTTTTCAAGATCTGCACCAGAGAATCCCGGTGTCCGTTTCGCGAGCGCATCAAGATCGATATCATCCGCGAACTGCTTGTTTCTGGCATGTACCGCAAGAATCGCACCACGGCCTTTCCGATCAGGAAGACCGACGGTAATCTGACGATCGAAACGCCCTGCCCGCAATAACGCCGGGTCAAGAACGTCAGGACGGTTCGTGCCGGCAATCACAACGATTCCGCTGTTATCCTGCATACCATCCATTTCTACAAGCAGCTGGTTCAATGTCTGTTCACGCTCATCGTGACCACCGCCGAAACCAGCACCACGCTGTCTTCCTACCGCATCAATTTCATCAATGAAGATAATGCAGGGAGCGGTCTGCTGTGCCTGGTGGAACATGTCACGAACACGGCTGGCACCGACACCGACAAACATTTCCACAAAGTCCGAACCGGAGATGGAATAGAACGGAACATCCGCTTCCCCTGCGACCGCTTTGGCAAGCAGCGTTTTACCGGTTCCCGGAGGACCCGCAAGCAGAATACCCTTGGGGATCCGGGCGCCCATCTTCTTGAACTTTGCCGGATATTTCAGATAGTCGATAATCTCGGCCATCTCTTCCTTTTCTTCTTCGCATCCTGCGACATCATCGAAATGTACTTTCGACTTATTTTCCAGACGTGCTCTCGATTTTCCAAAGTCAAACGCCTTGGCATTAGCCGAACCGACACCATTCATCCGGTTCATCATCCAGATGCCCATACCGACAACCACAAGTAACGGAATCATGGAATACAGCAGTTCCATGAACGCATTGCTTGCCTCGGCATCCACGATCGTCAGCTTGGAATGATCCAGCTTGTCGATAACCTTTTCCACCGATCCATCTGACGCAGGAATCGTTGAGGAGAAGCTTACATTTTTACCATCTGACTCATAGGTTCCCTTCACGGTAACGATGTTGGAACCGATGGACATGGATGACTCTGTAACATTCTCTTCCTTCAGCACATCCATCAGCTGATCATAGGTCAGGGATTCAGATGGTGCGGACTGATTGAGCGAGAACAGTGAGATCACTGCGACCAGCACAACCAGGTATGGCAGAAAGTTCAGATAACTTTTCTTGTTATTTTGCATTACTTGTCACTCCAACAATCTCTAGAAGATCAGTACTGATCATCATTCAGAATTCCTACATACGGGAGTCCGCGGTAGTGCTGGTTGAAATCCAGTCCATACCCGACCACGAAGTAGTCTTCAATATCGAAGCCGTTATAATCCGGCTCAATACGCATCACACGACGGGACGGCTTGTTCAGAAGGGAAACAATCTTTACATCCGCTGCTTCCCGTTTTTTGAACAGGTCCACAACTGCAGTCAGAGTTCTCCCGGTATCCACAATGTCTTCCACGATAAGAATGTGTTTACCGACAACGGAGGTATCGAGATCTTTGAGAATCTTGATGTCACCGGTGCTCTTGGTTCCCTCATAGCTTGTCACATCCATGAAGTCATACTGCAGATCAAGGTCAATATACTTGATCAGTTCGGAAAGAAACGGAACCGAACCGCGCAGAAGCCCGATCACAAGAGGTGTGACACCGGCTTCACCATAATCTCGGGTAATCTCTTCTCCAAGTTCCTTACAGCGGTTACGGATTTGTTCTTCACTGATTAATACCTCTTTGATATTCTCTCTGATCGACATAACGCCTCCCTTTTCAGCAATGGACTAATTGTATCACAGAAACATTCGGGCACACAGAGTAATGACTGGTGTCACAACCCAGTCCCGGCACCAGAATCACCTCTCCCCGACAATCACAGACAACCGGCCAGAACCCCCGGGCATAAAGAGGAATCCTGCGGTCGATAAAGAACCGGTGCACCGCCTTCATCCCAAACCGCATGCGAATCGCATCCCCCGCCTGGACACTGCGAACCGTTATGGGAAAATCTTCCTCAGTCACACTCAGCGCATAGATGCCGGGAGTCCCATCTTCCACACGAAAGTATGGTGACTTCAGCTGTCGTAATTCTTCCAGTGTATTCACCTGATAAGAGTAAGGTTTCGCCGGTTCACATAATGCGAGCTTCCCCTTCTGAAGGGTCAGTACATACGGTTTACATGGAGTAACAAAGTCCTTCCTTGTAGTAATAACGTGATCCAGTTCCTTCAATCCGTTTCGGGAGTAACGCAATCCCTTTTCTTCCAGCAGTTCCACAAGTGCTTCGAGACGATCTTCTTCCTCCAGCGAACAATACAGTTCCCGTGTCATTCGTCCCTGTTTCCAATATGCGTCGATGCGGCATCTGCGCTCACTCAGTTGAGCATTTTTTAACCGGATCTCGGATACCAGCAGTTCACGCTCCGTACTACTCATTCCTTCCACCATGTCCATTCGGATCCGATTTCTGGTATAGGAGCGATCCTGATTGGTAGAATCAGTGAAATAGGTAATCCCTCTATCCTCACAATAGTTTCGCAATTCTTCCCGGGTCTTTCCAAGTAATGGACGAACGACTCTGATCCCATTGATACGGCGTTCTTCCTTCAAACCATAAAACTCGGGAATAATTCCTTTTTCTTCCTGCATGAGATACGTTTCCAGCAGATCATCCTGCTGATGGGCAATCAATACACCTTCGAGATTGTTCGCAGTTACCAGATGCGCAAAAAAGTCATACCGCCAATTTCTGGCCGCTGCCTCGAAGTTTCCTTCATATTCAAATGGTTCCGATCGTACATAACATTCTATGTGGTAAGACGCGCAGAATGCCCGTACATAGGCTTCTTCTTCGTCCGCCTCTAAACGGTGATGATAATTTACATGAGCCGCAGAAACCTTGATTCCTTCTTCCAGACACATCGATAGCAGCGCCATGGAATCCTGGCCTCCCGATACTCCTACGAGCCATGTTCCGTGTTTCAGATCCATATGAATCATTATATGCCCGCCTTTGTGCCATGGTCATGTATCAACAGATCAATGACCCGTTTCTGAATTTCCTGAAACAGGCCGGATTCCGGATCGATTCGCGAGCGTATTTTCAGAATCCGGGCAGTATTGATAAACCGCAGGTCATTCAGAAACAGGGTGGATGGTTTATCCAGCCCCTCCGGCTGACCGATCCGCATCAGATGAGAATACTTCTCTTCCGAGCGGATGAAAGCTTCCTTGTTTGATGTCATGGGGATAACCAGCGCCTTCTTATTACATAACGCCATTACCAGACCAAAATGCTGGTAGCCCATTTCCTCTAAGAATGACTGGCCAAAGTCCATCCAACAGATATCACCCCGATGGACATAAATCCCAACCTCCTCTCCAGAATGACACTTTCCTCTTAGAACCCACATAGCTTCTGAGCGCATATTAGGCTGCAGGTAATTGGGAAGAAACTGACCGTAGACTGTTCGGCGGCTTTCCACATAGTCACTCCATCCCGCAGGGACTTCATAACAGTCCGGTATTCTTCTGTTTTCAAGCAATGCATTCGAAATCTGATCATAGTTCATGTTTTATGAACCTCCTTCATATTCCTTATTGCCCGCAAAATTGAAATCCCCCGCGCTTCCTGTGAAATTCATGAGTTTCATAAGAAAAGACCCATATCACAATGAATATGGATCTCATAGTTTCTGTACTTTTAATCCAGATCGCGGCCGTTAGTTTCGATCACCTTCTTATACCAATAAAAGGAATCCTTTTTATATCTCTGGAAGGATCCATGGCCAAAGTCATCCGAATCCACATATACAAACCCATAGCGCTTTGCCATTTCACCAGTGGAAGCTGATACAAGGTCAATCCATCCCCACCAGGTATATCCGAACAGATCTACACCATCTTCAATGGTTTCTTCCATCGCGATGATATGCCGGCGCAGATAATCGATGCGATAAGGATCATGAATGACATTCCCCTCTTCCAGCTGATCCACGGCCCCAAGACCATTTTCCACAACCAGCAGCGGGAGCTGATAACGCGAATAGAGTTCATTCAGTGTGAATCTCAATCCATCCGGGTCAATCTGCCATCCCCATTCACTGGACTCCAAGTACGGATTCTTTGCTCCGCCAAGAAGATTGCCAGAGCTCTTTGCGGCATGTTCGTCCACCGTGACACAGTTTGTCTGATAGTAGGAAAGTGAAACGAAGTCCACGGTTCCCTGCTTCAGAATCTCCCGATCCTCGCTGGTGATATTCAATGTGATGTCATGATCTCTCCAGAATTTATCCGCATAATACGGATATTCTCCCCGTACCTGAACATCGCAGCAGTAGTACTGCATATCCCGCCAGTTTTTCTGATACAGCAGCATGTCTTTTGGATTTGGAGTCAGCGGATACACTGGCATCATTGCGATCATATTTCCGATCCTAAACTCCGGATTGATTCGATGTCCTTCTATAACAGCACGTGCCGAGGCTACGAACTGATGATGCAGACCCTGATAACGCAGGGTTATGTCATCCACCTGGTCCAGAAAATTTCGGGTGCCTTCGTTTCGAATGCCCAGTGACATATAATTGCCTAACGGCAGACAGCCACAGTTGATTTCATTGAACGTCAGCCAGTATCTGACATCTTCCTTATAGTATTCAAATACCGTCTTGGCATACTTCACAAAGAGGTCAATCACCTCTCTGCTGGCCCAGCCATTATACTTGTTGGTCAGATTCAGCGGCATTTCATAATGAGAAAGGGTTACGATTGGTTCAATCTTATATTTCTTCAGTTCATGAAACACATCCTGATAGAATTTTAGTCCCGCTTCATTTGGAGTATCTTCTTCTCCTGTTGGATAGATTCTTGTCCAGGCAATTGACATGCGATATGCCTTGAATCCCATCTCGGCCATCAGAGCAATATCTTCCTTATAATGATGATAGAAATCCGACGCGATTCGATTGGGATAATAGAGATCCGCTTCATCTTCCTTCGAAATCGTTCTGGGACTGGAATGAGTCCCATTGCTTAACATATCAGCGATACTGCGGCCTTTATTTCCTTCATTAAAGCCGCCTTCTACCTGATTCGCAGCTGTTGCGCCGCCCCACAGAAAATTATTTGGAAATGACATAAGTTACTCCTTTTTCAGAATGATGCAGGCATAAGCCTGCATCATTGTTCATTACATTACTGTTCTTCTTTGTATAACACCCAGGTTGCGGCGAAGGTTGCGATCATACCGATGACCGTCGCAATGATCATAAACGTCAGGTTGCTCGGATTGCTTGCGGACGCAAACAGAGGTAACGCGATGATCGATGAAGCACCGGCAAATGCCTGAATGGAGCATTTGAAGATACCTGCAACAAGACCGCCGATCGCCGAACCGATCATAGCACCGTATAACGGTGTCTTATATTTGAAGTTGACCGCATACATTGCCGGTTCGGTAACACCCGCAATCACAGCCGTTACACCAGTGGAAAGACCGGTCGATCTTGTCTCCGCATTCTTGGATTTCAGAGCCACTGCAATCGAAGCAACACCCTGATTAATATTGGAGATAATTAATGCCGGGAAGAAGATCGGCTCATATCCGATGGTCGGATCCGTAAGCATCTGAAGAAGATACGGAACGAATGCGCCATGCATACCTGTCATGATGACAAATGGCATGATTGCCGCAAACAGAGAGACTCCAACAAAACCGATCGTGTTATACAGCCACAATACAAATGTGCTCAGATACTGACCCAGGAAGGATCCGATCGGGCCCAGTAGGCAATATGCCAGCGGGATCATGACAAGGATTGTGCAGAGCGGTTCCAGAACTGATCTCAGAATTTCAGGCGAATGCTTTGCGAAGAAGCGTTCGATTGGTGCCATCACCGCACAGGAGAGAATAATCGGAATAATTGTGCTGGAATAGCTGTAGGAATAAACCGGGATACCAAGGAAATTCAATCCGCTTGATGCGGCGAAGGTCGGATATACCAGCATTCCGCCGATTACCATGCCAAGTCCCTGATTTGCGCCAAACTTCTTTGCCGCAAAGGCACCGATGATGATCGGCAGGAAGTAAAATCCTGCATCTCCCGCAAAGCTCAGGAGCTGATAGGTTCCGCTTGTGGCGTCAGCCCCAAGCATATCAGCGAAGATCAGGATGACTTTGATCATACCTGCTCCGATCAGAGCCGGAATGAACGGAGTCAGTGAACCTGAAACACCGTCAAACACTTTATCAATTACACCTTTGAATCCTTTTTTGGTTTCTACCGCATCAAGTGTTTCATCGACAGCCGCTTCCTGTGTCAGGCCATGCTTCTCACAGATTTCCTTATAAACATCGCCCACCGTCTGACCGATGATGACCTGAAGCTGGCCATTCTGCCATTGTGATCCTAATACACCCTTCAATTTATCAATTGCTTCTTTGTTTACTTTCTTCTCATCTCTTACATTGAATCTGAGTCTTGTGACGCAGTGAGTGAAAAACTGAATATTATCCTTACCACCGACCAGATCAACAATGTTGTTGCTGATTTCACTGTAATTCGCAGCCATGTTTTTCTCCTTTGTAATTATTTTGATTTTGTTTCTCTGCAATTGGGCTGACTCTACCCCATCCAACTCTTCTATCGCTTCCAGGGAAACGAGTCCACTGTCTTTGACCGTAACGAAAATTGTCCCGTCATGTTCGTTCACGGAGACTGTATTATCATTACCTTCAAAGAATCGTTTAATGTTCTCTTTCATGATCAGCTTAATAATCGGTTGATATGCAGCATAAGATAAAGCGTTTCATCCTTGTTGCAGTTCCAGTTCCAGGTTCCTCTGAAATAGTTCGTGATTTTCAAAGCGCAATCGTAGATGAGCGGATACTCTTTCGCCAGAGTATTCAGCATCATGCCATTCTTCACTTCACTTTCAGAATCCATTTCAAATCGTTGTACAAGATACATCAGATGTTTGACATAACGGGAATACTCATAACTGTTCCTGTCCATAGTCACTCCCATTGTCTTTTCAATGATCCTGTCAACCTCCGCTACAATCCGTGCATCGCGTACTACCTTCGTGGCGGAGTTATTTCCTTTCTCGCTGTTGATCAGATGTAACGCAATATTCACTGCTTCATAATCAGGAAGCAGGATATCTGCCTTATCTTCCATAAGCTCCAGTGCTTTTCTGCCAATCGAATACTCTTTCTGATACAGGTACCGGATATCATAAGAGATCGCTGCTGTAAGATCTATGCCATTTTTCAATCGTTCAACGGCAAAATTCAGATGATCGGCGAGCGTGAATGGGAAATTGGGGCTGAGCTCCATCTCCAGTTCGTTTTCTGCCATATCCGAAATCTCTGCAGCAACCTCCACAATACGTTCGGGAATATTCGCGATTATTCCCTGGTATTGTGGATCGACATCGTAGAACGTCCGTTCGATCTTTGAAAGATCGTCCAGTTCATAAGGCACATTGGGAAACCCTATTCCCTTACCAAGAACAACGATTTCTCTGCCCATGGAATCTTGTGCAATCGCCGCAGATGTGTTGATTTTCTTGATGATCTTCAATGGTTTCCCTCCTTTCATAAAAAACGGAAGCACATCAAACATAAAATGAATTTATGTATGAGTAGCGCTTCCGTAGAATATCGCCTATACAAACTGTGTTATAAGATCACGCCTCTTACGAGTAACGTTCTTATGTCGTCATTGTTCCATAAACCTCACATAAAGTCAATTGCCCTGACGCAACAAATCAATCTTCCTGCATGTGTGGAAATTACAGGCAATTCACTCATTCTCAGCGTTCTGAGCTGTATCAACCGGATCCTCTCCATCTTCCATATGCGGCCATCCAGTCAGACGGTTCAAGGTTGAAAGAACCGGGTGAAACTTCGGATTAATCATTCCGGTATATTCAATGAAGATCTCTGCCGCCACAACCAGAAGTATGATCATGATCAGGCCAAGCTTCGGATCAAAATAGGTTAATATCGCCGCAAGCGCGAACATCGCTGTCACAACATATAGAATTTCTACTGTCTTCCGATGTCCCATCTTCATCTTAAACATCAGAATATGATGCAGGTGGCCTTTATCCGCCTCCATGATTTTCTGCCCCTTCAGCTTCCTTCGAATAATCGCAATGAGCGTATCCGAAATCGGAATAAACAGAACCAGAATCGGAAGACCGAGTGTAATTAACGCGGTGGTCTTAAAGCCAAGCAGAGAAAGTGCCGCAATCGTAAAGCCCATGAACTGCGCTCCGCAGTCGCCCACAAATACCGATGCGGGATGAAAGTTATATGGAAGAAATCCCAGAATCGATCCGGAAAGCACAAGAGCGAGAATACATACATCTCTTCGGCCCATGAAGAATCCAAGAAGACCTACCGTCACCGTTACAATCGTGCAGATACCAGACGAGAGTCCATCCAGGCCGTCAATCAGATTAATAGCGTTAGTGACACCGATCAGCCAGAGAAACGAAAATCCCTTTACGACGATCGGATTGGATAATTCCAGAGACAGAATATGAAGGTTATCCAATGACAGATTTCCGACAAATAACGCCACAAGTGCACCGGAAACCTGAAACAGAAGCTTCAGCTTTGGAGATAGGTCATAGATATCATCCAGCAGACCGCCGATAAAGATCAGACAGCCGCCGATCAGTATTCCATTCAGTTTAAAATCCGTTCGCCAGAGAATCGTCAACGAAAGAAGAAATGCGACATAGATCGCTACCCCTCCAATTCGAACAATTCTGCCATGATGAACGGTACGCTTGTTTTCCACCGCATAGATTCCAAGCCGCAGACCAACACGCTTAAATACCGGTACTAACGCAAGGGAAATCAGAAAAGGAAGCACAAAATATGGTAAGGCACCGAAAATCAGGTTCATACATGCTTCCTCCGTCGTTTCCCCATTATAGCATTATTGCCATAAGGCGACCGAGTCATTCCCATTGTAAAAGGAGGACCGCGTCCTCCTTCTTATCAAGGCAGATAAATCAGGGAAATCACAAAGGATCCGGAAAGATAGGCAAGACCCAGTGCCAGAACCCAGTACAGGACCTGTCCCTGCAGTAGTTTTCCCTGCTTCAGAAACCGGTTGAAATCCAGCGCACCAAGGGCGAAAAAACTTACCACAAACGCCGCGAGATACACGCCTGCCCGGCTCATGAATGTCGCAAATCCCATCGTGATTTACTTTGTGCCGAAAATGCGGTCTCCCGCGTCCCCAAGACCTGGAACGATGTATCCAACCTCATTGAGATGGTCATCCATCGCCGCAAGGTAAATATCCACATCCGGATGCGCCTTCTGAACAGCTTTGACACCTTCCGGTACACCGACAAGACATACCAGCTTGATCTGCTTTGCGCCGCGCGCCTTCATCATATCGATTGCCGCAACCGCACTTCCGCCTGTCGCTAACATCGGATCGACAACCATGACAATTGACTTGTCGAGATCTTTCGGGAACTTCGCAAAGTATTCATGCGGTTCCAGAGTTTCTTCATCACGGTACAGGCCGATGAAGCCGACCTTTGCGGTCGGAACGAGACGGCGAATGCCGTCAAGCAGTCCGATTCCGGCACGAAGAATCGGTACGATTACAACTTCTTTACTTAACTGATACCCGGTGCACGGCCCAATCGGGGTTTCGATGTCCACCGGATCGGTGGGAAGATCCCGGCATACCTCATATGCCATGAGTTCAGCGATCTCATCGAGATTCTCGCGGAAATCCTTCGTTCCCGTGTTCTTGTCACGCATCTGTGTGAGCTTATGAGTGATCAGTGGATGATTCAGTACTTCCAGCATAAAATGCCTCCTGTTTTTCTTTGCTTATCATACGAAAAACCACCTGTGAATTCAATACAGGCTCAATGCTATACTAGTTCCGTGAAAGTGATGATTTTACCGTCTCTTTGTATCTCAGATACGGGCTCGTGTGTTTTGCTGGGGCGAAATCTTGCGAGTCTGTTTCGTATGGAAGGAATTGATACTGCCGTTTGTACCGATCCGGGTTCCCGGTTCTTCGATGTATCATTTTATCCTTCGGTTTCTCCCCCACGCTTTCATCAGGGCAGCCCAGGCACTACCCCAGAGGAATATCATGCGTATTACCGCTCCATTTCCGCCTCTGTTTTGAAGAAGGACTTCAAACGGATTCAGGAAGCGATTGAAGAATGGGAGCCGGATCTCTTAATTGAACTGGAACGCCCCGCGGCCATCGCCGCTGCCAAGCACCTGAGTCTGCCAGTTCTGTCCATTGTCTCCGCATCCATGTTTCGCAATCGCAATTTCAAACCGGACATCCTGAAAGGACTGAACCGGTTTCTCAACAACGCAGATATGGAACAGGTACTTCATCTGAGAGAGCTCTATGACTACACCCAATGCTTTGCGTTTGGACCTGCAGGATTTCTGCCAAGATTTGGTGACTATGAAGTGACTGCCTTTGGCACCTCCTGTATTCCTCCGGCAGATACCGCTATCACAAAGGAACTCAGTATTCTGTTTACCGAAAGTCGGCGTTCTGATCGCTCGCTGCGCCAGATGATCATAGATGCATTTCTTGGGGCACCCTATGAAGTCTATGCCGCAAGCAGTGGATTCCATCCAGGAAAACAGTCAAACATACGCTTTCAGAATAACGTTCGTCTTTCTTCCCTCAATGGAAGCCGGATTGTCATTCATGATGGATGTGATGCGGTAACCCAATACTGTACCGCAATGGGAGTGATGCAGATTATTGTCTATGATGACTCCTGTCAGCGCTCCTGGAATGCCGCATGTCTGAAACGATCCGGAGCGGGACTAACCATACCGGAATCATTGCTTTCCATGGAGACCATGTATGAAACCTACCGTCGGATTCTGGCAGATGACAGTTTCAGAATCAACGCTCAACAACTGCGTACAGAAGTGCTGGAGAAAGGAGATCTCAGTTCCATCCTCCCTCACCTCTGACAGAAAGGACAGTCACCAGCATGAAACGAGATACCTTCGGTTCAAGAATCGGATTTATTCTGGTCAGCGCGGGATGCGCGATCGGAATTGGAAATGTATGGAAATTCCCGTATCTTACGGGTGAAAACGGAGGAGGTATTTTTGTCCTCCTCTATTTGTTTTTTCTGCTTATTATGGGGCTTCCCGTCATGACCATGGAACTGGCGGTTGGCCGGGCCAGCCGGAAAAGTGCGGTCCAGGCCTATAAAGCTCTGGAGCCGAAACACACCTTCTGGCATATTCACGGCTGGATCTGCATTCTTGGATGTGCCCTGCTGATGATGTACTACACCACGGTCAGCGGCTGGATGCTCTCTTACTTTCTGAAGTTTCTGACAGGACAGATGAGCAGTATTACACCTGCAGATGTACCATCTGTATTTTCTTCCCTGTTAGATCACCCATTAGAGATGGGCATTGCCATGGCTGTTAATGTCATAGCCGGATTCATGGTATGTTCCTTCGGAATTCAAAGCGGACTCGAACGTGTTTCAAAGATCATGATGAGCTGTCTATTGATTCTGATTCTCCTGCTTGCCGGTTACAGTATGACGCTTCCAGGAGCCAGGGAAGGTCTTTCCTTCTATCTATATCCAGATGTCTCTGCGATCAAGGAGATTGGACTATGGAATGTGGTAAAAGCTGCCATGAATCAATCCTTTTTTACCCTGAGTCTTGGAATTGCGGCGATGGAAGTATTTGGCAGCTATATGAGTGATTCCTATACGCTGGTATCAGAAGCCACCCGCATCTGTATTCTTGATACCGCAGTAGCGATTATCTCCGGGTTGATTATCTTCCCCGCCTGTTTCAGTTTTGGTGTAACACCAGACTCCGGGCCCTCTTTGATCTTCCTTACCCTGCCAACCATTTTCGCCTCTATGCCAGGCGGGCAGATCTTTGGCACATTGTTCTTTCTGTTCATGACCTTCGCCAGTTTCTCTACGGTCATTACCGTATTTGAAAATCTGATCAGTGCAGCGATCGACAACTTCTCCCTTTCAAGAAAACATGCGGTATGGATTCATATGATTCTGATTCTTCTGTTAAGCCTTCCCTGTGTACTTGGTTATAACGTTCTGTCTAATGTCCGCTTCTTTGGCGGAAAGGATATTCTCGACAGTGAAGACTTTCTGGTTTCCAGTCTCATTCTTCCACTTGGCTCTCTCGTCTACCTGCGCTTCTGTACATCAAGTCACGGATGGGGATTTGAAGCTTATCGAAACGAATGCAATAAAGGCGCTGGCATTCAGCTGCCTTCCTTCTTCCGCTTCTATCTCAGTTGGGTTCTCCCTGCTCTGATTCTGATCATCTTTATTTCCGGCCTGTTGTAAATGATAATCACTGCCATTATTGGATCAGCGCATCTGGTTGCAACAGACGCGCATCGTTCACCTCATGAAATTTTGAGTGTGGAGAGAAATACTTTATCAAGTGTAACTATAAGCATTCGTGCTGATTCAGAGTCAAAAGAAGAAGCAGATCTTTCACAGCCAGGTACTGATCAGACTCTTTATTCAGATATTTTTATCTTCACAGTCAGAGCGCACATATGGTTATAAAGGGCGAAACGCTCGTGATGTATTGGTTGGTAAGGCAAAGCCTAATGGCAAAATATAAAATAGTCATCGAAAGAAGAGTCGGTCAGCAGTTATGTGATTTCCTCCTGAGTAAGAACTATTCGTTTTTACTTCGGTGTACCGTTATAATACAATCGTAAAGAAGGGAGGAGCGAGAGATGCTGATTAATGATATGCTCGAGTTCCAGAATCTGACAAAATATCGTCTCAGCAAGAAAAGTGGTGTTCCGCAGGCCACAATCAATGATATCTGCAACGGTAAGACTGACCTGGATAAGTGTGCTGCCGGGACACTTTATCGGATCGCAAAAGTGCTTGGTATATCCGTTGAAGAAATACTTGAATCATCCCAGCAGGAATACCGCAGTTCCTTTGAGATATTTAAAAGCAATGTCTGTCACCATGTTAAAGATATGGGCGATGCAGATTTTATGATCAATCTTCTGGAAACAGATGAGATCAGGACTTTATACAATAAGCATTGGTTCCCAGAATCACTCTATCTGCTAGGTATGCTAGACTATTTGTCACGCGAAAATAATATCCCCCTTTGTACAAGATACAATGACATTCGTATGCAGAAACTGAGCAAACCTCTCTTTTCTGAAGGAGTTCTTATAACCAG
Source organism: Solobacterium sp. (assembly GCA_017469355.1). Taxonomy (GTDB): domain Bacteria; phylum Bacillota_I; class Bacilli_A; order Erysipelotrichales; family Erysipelotrichaceae; genus Bulleidia. Next base: position 45,377 of record JAFUGM010000013.1, read on the forward strand.
CGAAGTACTGAAATCCGACGAACCGCTGAATAAGGCAATGCAGGAAGCCATACCGGAATTCCGACGCTTTAATATCATTGAAAGTGAGGTGAGGTCAGTTGCTTGACAGGCCTTTTACCAAAGAGATCCTTGATCAATATTTGAAGGAACTCGCAAAAGAATACAGAAGGATTAACGGGAAATCAATGCCTGCAGAGATAATTCTGATTGGAGGCGCTTCCGTCATAATGAATTATGGGTTCCGTGAAATGACATATGATACAGACGCGCTTATTCATGCGGCTTCGTCAATGAAGGAAGCGATCAATACAGTAGGAGATCGCAATGGCCTGTCGAATGGGTGGATGAATGATGATTTCAGGAAAACACGGTCATACACGGACAAAATCATTCAGTATTCTAAATACTATCGGACTTTTTACGGTGTTCTTGAAGTTCGTTCTGTCGTCGGTGAATACCTTGTGGCAATGAAACTGTGCTCAGGTAGAATATACAAATTTGATCGGTCGGATGTAATTGGAATTCTATGGGAACACAAGCGGAATGGCACTTCGCTGACAATGGGAAAAATCAAGAAAGCTATTGAAGCTTTGTATGGTTCCTATGATGTGATTGATGAGGATGTTAAGCAGTTTATTGAGCGTGCGATTCAGGATGGCAATTATGAATCCATGTACAAACGCATCCGGCAGGCAGAAAATGAGAACCGTGAAATACTACTAGAGTATCAAGAAGAAAAGCCCAATGCGATTACTGAAGACAATGTGAATGATATTATTTCTGCGCTTAGAAAAAGAAAATGAATCACAAATATGCATGAGTCTCTTCTGTCGGCCATAAAAACAGCGGAAAATCGTTGAAAGATCAGACTTCTTTGATGAAAGTCACCGGAGCAGCTATGGACCGCTCGGAATTTGATTCATATGATTCTGATTCTTCTGTTAAGCCTTCCCTGTGTACTTGGTTATAACGTTCTGTCCAATGTCCGCTTCTTTGGCGGAAAGGATACTCTCGACAGTGAAGACTTTCTGGTTTCCAGTCTCATTCTTCCGCTTCTATCTCCGCTGGGTTCTCCCTGCTCTGATTCTGATCATCTTTATTTCAGGTCTCCTGTAAACACAAAGAAAGCCCGGCTTGAGCTGGTAACACTCTCCTCGGGCTTTTCCTTTTCATTCTCAGTCAAACGGATGGGCAGCGGTTAATGCAAGAACCTGATTCTTCACTTCCGCCTTCAGTGCCTCATCATCTTTATTCTTCAGCACCTTTGCGATTAATGTACCAACGGTGCGGAATTCTTCTTCCTTGAATCCCTTTGTGGTCATCGCTGCTGTTCCAAGACGGATTCCACTTGTGGTGTTAGGTTTTTCAGAATCAAATGGAATCGCATTCTTATTTGCGGTGATATTCACATCATCCAATGCAGCTTCTGCTTCCTTACCGGTGATGCCGATGGAACCCTTAACATCAACGAGAATCAGATGGTTATCAGTTCCTCCCGTCACAAGACGGAAGCCTTCCTTCTGCAGTGTCTCCGCAAGAACCGCACAGTTTTTCACTACCTGTGATGCATAGTCACGGAACTCCGGCTGAGATGCCTCATAGAGGCACTGTGCCTTAGCAGCAACGATATGGCAGAGCGGCCCTCCCTGAATGCCCGGGAAGATGGACTTGTCGACTGCCTTGGCAAATTCTTCCTTACAGAGAATCATTCCACCGCGGGGGCCACGTAATGTCTTATGGGTGGTTGTTGTGACGAAGTCTGCGTAAGGAACCGGGCTTGCGTGTGCCCCTCCCGCCACAAGACCTGCGATATGAGCCATATCAACCATGAGATATGCGCCAACTTCATCAGCGATGGAACGGAACTCCGCAAAATCAATCGCTCTTGCGTAAGCACTCGCACCTGCGACAATCAGTTTCGGAGACAGCTCTTTCGCATCTTTCCGCAGCTGATCATAGTCGATACATTCGGTTTCAGGATTTACACCATAGGAATAGAACTCATAGAGTTTTCCAGAGAAACTAACCTTCGCGCCATGGGTCAGATGTCCCCCTGCCGCAAGATCCATTCCAAGAACCCGATCTCCCGGCTTGAGCACGGAGAAGTAAACTCCCATGTTTGCCTGGGAACCGCTGTGCGGCTGAACATTCGCATGGTCTGCGCCAAACAGTTCCTTCGCACGGGTTCTTGCGAGTTCCTCAACCACATCCACGTTTTCGCATCCGCCGTAATAACGACGTCCGGGATAACCTTCGGCGTACTTGTTGGTGAGGATGGAGCCGGCAAGTTCTCGCACTTCTTTGGAACAGAAGTTCTCCGACGCAATTAATTCGATGTTGTTTTTCTGGCGCTGCGCTTCCGCATCAATCGCATGTTGAAGTTCCTGGTCAATCATTTGTTTTTCCTCCTGAGTTCATACTGTATTTCTTCTGCAGTTACGGGTCCCTCCCGCAGAACATGCACATCATCATGCGTACAATCCACAATTGTACTTGCTTTTCCAAAACTGGGTGTTCCTTCCAGAATCGCATCCAGAAGCGGGCACGCTGCCTCAATCTGTTCCATGGTCGAACACTCAGGCTGACCAGATTGATTCGCACTGCTCATGAACAGTGGTGATCCGGTTTCCCGAATCAATTGCCGTAACTGCTCCGAGGTCGCAAGCCGTACAGCAATCGTTTCCCCACCACCACTGACATAGAGCGGCAGTGATTCCTTTCGTTTAAGGATCACAGTCATCGGCCCCGGCATAAATCGATGAATCACAATCCGAGCGGTATCTGTCACTTCCGCAAGTTCCATTAACTGTGCCTCATCAAGACACATCACAGGAAACTGTTTGGAAACCGGCCGATGCTTGACTTCAAAGAGTGCCTGCTGGCCTGCTTCACTCATCCGGGCACAGACCCCGTATACGGTATCTGTCGCCACCGCAATACATCCATCCTGCTTCAGGACAGCTGCGGCCACAGTGATTTCATGCGATGAAAATCTCTTCATGTGTCCTCTCAGCGAAACATGCTGAGAAACATGGAAAGTACCAGCAGTACTACCATTCCCAACATGAAGTATTTCATCCAGTTTTTCCGACTGTTCATAACAGGCACAATTCTAACATTGATTTTCCGTGAAAAACCACAGAATTGCGATTCGATGGCCAGCACGTTGGTTGAAGCTCGATGGGAAACATGGTTTAATACAGGTCATGGTTGAAGACACAATCGCCATTTCCGTAATACGGGATGCGAAAAATGAAGACCGGGACGCAATGAGTGAAATGGTTCACTCCTTTCAGCCGGTTCTTTATTATGTTGCCGCATGTCACATTCGAACTCCAGAGCGGATCAAAGAAGCTGTAAGACGCAGTCTTTCCGCATTATTTCCTCTGTTAAAGGATACAGAGAACCTCTCCTCCTTTGAAGAACAGGCTATGGCCATGGTAGTGCGTATCTGCCTGAATGAAGCATTGAAAGAAGATACTTCCCAACAACTGTTCTCGGCAGTCGGATCCGATCGCAAGGAGTCAGAAGCAGTATATACTGCGGCGGATGAAACGGCAGAGGGCGAAGCTCAATTCAGTGAAAAGGCTGCGATGAATCTGGTCGTAAATATGTTGAAAACGCTGCCGGATCAGGAGCGTATCATCTTTGTCATGCATTATCTTGACGGTCTTTCCTTTGCGCGGATCAGTGAAATGGTTCACCTTCCTGAAGACCTGCTTCAGCGGCGTGCGCAAAGCGCTAAACAGCATCTTTCCAGCGCAGTCTCTCACCCGATTCCTTATATCTTTTCCATCATTGCACTGGCAGAGAAGAATAAGCACCTGATACTCGAAGATAATGACTCCCTGCAAGAAGAAAGTTCCATCACAATCCCACAGGAACCTGAATCTGCCGTTCCTTCAAAGACAGCACCCAGATTGAAACCAATCCTTGGTCTTTCCGCTGCTGCGGTGGCAGGAGTTCTACTGTTCCTTGGGACAAGGAAACCAATCGAACCCTTCTCCTTACGTTCTGCCATCAATGTATCATTTGTGGGCGTGGATGGCTTTGGATCGGCATCTCTTTCCTTCACAGACGTAGAAGATGAAGCACTGAACCGCATTCTTTCCGAAGGAACCTGTACGCTGAATGACAGTACAGGGACTCCCTCAGTAAACGGAAGCCTATCCAATGGTGAAAAGATCAGTTACGCCTGTGTCTTTGATGAAGCCTCCTTAAAAAAGGAACATTACGCCCTGATCGATACAGATATTGACCTTGTGGTGGAAGGACTGAAGGAACCTGAACCGATTGACCTGTTTGAATCAACCTATCTTCAATCCTATGTTGATGAGGAATCCGGTGGTGTTGTTCTTTATCCCGCAAGTGATGATCCGATGTACGCGGAAGTTGGATATTACATTGTCTCTGAAGATGAAAACGAAATTCTGGCCTATGCGAATATCTCTGATGAGAAGCTATTATCTTATGGATATATTGCGCAGTCGCATTATCACACCTTCTCTTATGACGATATTCCCTATGATGCCAGAAGCCTCTATCGCCAGCAGATTATTGCCAGAGCATTATCGGAGAGTGCAGATTACCGGGATGAATACGGATATGAGATCGCCAATGGATCGGATCCGGAAATCAACGCACTCGCCCAATCCTTTATCGGAAGAGGCGGTGCCTGTAACGAAGTGGCGAATGCCTTTATCTACTCTCTGTATGGAGTCAGTGTTCATACCGGTTACAGCCTGGATCATCTGTTCGAAGTAGATACACCAGAACCTGGAGATCTGATCTACTATTACGATTCCTACGGAAACTACCGTCACGTCGCAACTTATATCGGAAACGGACTGGTGCTGAACGGAAACTATGGGGATGGAACAACTCATATCACTTCCATGTATGAGTCCTGGTACGCCCAGAATCCGATGGTTTATCTCAGAGTTGAACGATAAGCGAACAGCCTGCACAAAACGGGCTGTTTTTCTTCGCCTCCTCCTCTACAGTCACCTGCCATGATTCACTGAATATCCCCGAATTCATATGCTGATGATAAATGATATTCCAAGCACTCATTCGGTTCACAACTTTTCCATAACTGCCTAAAAAACATAGTTATGGAAATTTTGGCTGATTCTTTTCAGAATATCGCGTTATAATGTGCCTATAAAATTTCCATAGCCCCAAAATTTTTATAGTTATGGAAATTTTGGCGTAATCGAATCCATGGAGAGTACCTATGATTGGACGAGTTGAAGAGAAAAAATACCTCCAATCCTTATTGGAGGAAGAAGAACCACAGTTTGTGGCGGTGTTTGGACGCAGAAGGATCGGTAAGACTTACCTTGTCCGCGAAAGTTTTGATCATCACTTCACATTTCAGCACACAGGAATCAGTAATCTTTCCATCAAAGAATCCTCCAGAAAGCGCGCTCAGCTGGATAAGTTTGAAGAATCTCTCGCAGAAGCAGGTTATATCTGCCCTGGGAAGCTGGACTCATGGAATGACGCGTTCAACGCATTGAAACAGGTTATTCTTCAATCCAATGACACAAAAAAAGTCATTTTTATTGACGAACTTTCCTGGATGGATACGAAAGACAGCGGATTGATCTCTGCTCTGGAAAGTTTCTGGAACGGATGGGCTACTGCACGCAAGGAAAAGGACATCGTGCTGATCGTCTGTGCTTCCGCCACTTACTGGATCATTGATAATATCGTAAATGCCCATGGAGGCTTGTATAACAGACTGACTGGTCAGATTCACCTGAAGCCATTTTCGCTCAAAGAATGCGAATTGTACCTTCAATCACGTAAGATCGTGTTGTCGAGACACCAGATCCTTCAGTGCTACATGATTATGGGAGGCGTCCCTTATTACTGGAGTCTTCTCAAAAAAGGGAACAGCTTGCCGCAGAATATCGATGATCTTTTCTTCAAAGAAAACGCTCCTCTTCAGAATGAGTATGACAATCTTTACAAAGCTCTGTTCAATCATCCGGATCAGTATATGCGGATCATTGAGGCGTTAAGTACTGTTCACAATGGCATTACACGTGATGAGATCAGCCGCCTTACGGGAATTCCTACTTCCGGTGATTTTTCCAGGAAACTCACAGAGCTTGAAAACTGCGGATTCATCCGGAAATATATTCCGTATGGATATAAGCAGCGGAACTGCCTTTATCAACTAATTGATAATTACACGTTGTTCTATTTCCACTTTGTCAAAGATCAATCTCTTGACGAACATGAATGGCAGAACCTGATCAACACGCCTGCTATCACTTCCTGGAGCGGCACTGCCTTCGAACGTGTGTGCCTCGAACATGTCCCGCAGATTAAACAGGCACTTGGCATCTCTGGCGTTCATACGGAGACAAATGCCTGGTCCTGCAAAAAGGATGAGGAAGCAGGAATCCATGGTTCTCAAATCGATTTACTGATTGTGCGTGCAGATCAGATCATTAATCTATGCGAGATGAAGTATTCTTCTTCAGACTATGTGATCAACTCCACATTCATCCGGGATATGAACAGAAAAATCTCTGATTTCAAAGCCTGCACAAAAACCCGATACGCAATTCATCCTCTTCTGATCACCACCTATGAAGTGGAACAGAATGCATATGCCGGGGAGCTTCAGGCAATTCTGACCGCAGAGGACTTATTCTCGTAGCTCCCATCCCCATCAAAGTCGATCCATTATGAAAAAACTGACCATTCACGTCAGTTTTTACTATGTTCAATTCACCGGCACCAGTTTCGCAAATACCGCATATCTTCCGTTTTCCACATCATAGCGGCAGGTAGACATTGTGATGATGCGGTCTTCTGATGTGACTTCCACATTGCTTTGGAAGGTACTCTGTGCCCGCATCTCATTTACATAGCCGAGAAATTCTTCATCCGAATAAAACTCCAGCTGAATATATCCCGCATCCCCACTTGTCAATAATCCCGCAAACGGCTGCACAAGATACAGTCCATCCGGTGTCTGAAGAATAAGCTCGGGATGACTTTCATAATAGTCCTGACTCCGATACCCTTCCAGCTCCGCAAACATCGATCCATTGCGCATATGATGGGCATAGAGAACGGTATTACGATCGGAGAAATCCTTTGCGTTTCGATAATCAATAAAGATACATCCGGTATGATTCACTTCCCCGGTAAACAGATGTTCCAGATAGTAATCATTATCACTTCCCCGGACAACCGGATAGTTAATGACCGTATCCGCAAGGCTCAGCCATCCTGCAACGTCAGGATTGATTTCCGACAGCGCAGTAAAGTTTGCGGGTTCATAGGAAAGCGGTGTTTCTGAAGACTCCGGAATCACTGGCTCTGCCTTATCACTTCGGGTGCTGTCTGCTAATGCCGCATAAGCATTCTCACTCTCCCGATAGTCTTTCATTCCTTTATACAGCTGATATCCGGAATAGGTCGCTGTTGCGACAGACACCACAAAAACCACCTGAAGGAAAACTCTTCCGAATTTATTCAGGCGGCGGGCCGGCTTTTTCTTAACTTCCGGTTCTTCTACCGAATGATCCGGCACTTCCTCTTTGACCGGCAGATCCTCCAGGGTATCCGAAGTCTGTTCCAGATCATCGATGATCCGAATCATCTGTGTTTCATAAAACTCTTCCGGAGCGGGCCGATGCTTCGGCAAACGCTCCAGTTCTTCAATATCTTTCATATGTACGTTATCTTACACCTGAATCGGATCACATCCAAAATATACAAACAACATCCGATCCTTCCCGTTCATATCCTTTCGGATTTCAAAGACCGCCTCTGGCAGATAGGTACGAACCAGCTCAGACATCGCTTCGCGTTGATTCCAGCCCATCTCAAATGCCATGAAGGCCTTCTCCTTCAGAATACTCCGGCAGTCCTGAAATACCGAACGGTAAAACCGCAGACCGTCGCTTCCCCCGAACAGTGCCACATGTGGCTCAAAGTCCACTACGGAAGCTTCCATCTGTTCATCTTCGGGAATATATGGGGGATTACATATCAGTACATCATATTTCTTTCCCAGTGCGATTAATGGTTTGCACATATCGCCCGCATAGAAAGAAATCTCTGCGTCATTGTCTTGCGCATTGAGTTTCGCTTTGGCAATTGCCTCTTCGGAGATATCTGTCGCATCCATGCGGATTCGCGGTTCTTCCTTCGCAAGTGTGACTGCGATTGCGCCGCTTCCGGTTCCTACATCCACACACTGAACTTCTCCCTCAGGGAAAATACGATCAATTCCCGCAAGAATTCTTGCGCACAATTCTTCGGTTTCCGGGCGGGGGATCAGCACATCCGGATCCACACGGAACCGATATCCATAAAACCAGGAATACCCTAATACATGCGCCATCGGCTCCTGTTTCAAAATCCGATCCATCCCAGAGATGAACACTGCTTCAAGCTCATCCGGCATCTCATCTTCATAATGAAGGTAGAGGTTATAGCGCTCCTGGTTCGCCATTTCCACAAGAAATGCCATAACGGTTTCTTCCGGAACACCCGCTTCTTCACATCGTGCTTCGTAAGTTCGTACAGCCTCAGAGAACTTCATTCCGCACTCTCCAGTTTCTTCTTTTCATCATCTGCCTGTAAGGCGTCGATCACATCCTGCAGTTTCCCTTCCATCACTCGATCCAACTGCGTAATCGTAAAGCCGATCCGATGGTCGGTGACGCGATTCTGAGGATAGTTATAGGTTCGGATTTTTTCTGAACGATCGCCGGTACCGATCTTCTGACGGCGAATCTTTCCCTCCGCCTCTTCCTTCTGGCGCTTATATTCTTCATATACCCGGGATTTGATTAGCCGCATGGCCGTTTCCCGGTTTTCAATCTGACTGCGCCCTTCCTGGCAGTTCACGGTAATCCCCGTCGGCACATGAACAATTCGGACTGCACTGTCCGTTTTATTGATATGCTGGCCACCGGCACCACTGGCCCGATGGGTCTCAATTGTCAGGTCTTTTGGATCGATTTCAATATCCGCATCTTCCGCTTCCGGCTGGGCCAGAACGGTTGCGGTGCTTGTCTGAATGCGTCCCTGTGACTCGGTTTTCGGAACCCGCTGAACGCGATGAGCTCCGCTTTCAAACTTCAGCGCTTTATATACATCATGTCCTTTCACTTCAAAGATGATCTGTGAAAAGCCACCGGCCTCTGATTCCGATGCCTCCATGACATCGATCTTCCATCCTTTGCTTTCGGCGTAGCGGACATACATGCGGTACAGATCCCCCGCAAAGATATTTCCCTCATCACCACCGGCTCCGCCGCGGATTTCCATGATGACATTATGATCATCATCCGGATCGGTCGGAATCAGAAGATGACGGATCTTCTCCAGCAGTTCTTCCCGCTTAGGTTCGCATTCCGTCAGTTCTTCTAACGCCATGGCAGAGAGTTCCGGATCATTGTCATGTTCAAGCTCATGCGCTTCCTGAATTCTCTGGTCAAGATCCTTTAATTCCCCTGAAGCTTCCACCAGGGAAGTCATGCGAGCCTGCGCACGGGAAAGACGTGTAACCTCTCTTGGGTCCTTAAGTACTTCCTCCGACATCAGCTTGTCGCTGATCTCCTGATATTCCTGTTCCAGTGCGTGAAGTTTTGCGTACATCGCTTCAACGTTCATTCCAACTTCCTCAATCTTTCCAGTCACGCAGTTCCGGTTTTGTGCCGAAACTGTGCTTCAGTTTGCGCAGGGCTTTGTTTTCCAGCTGACGGATGCGCTCTCTTGTGACATTACATTCCTTGCCCACATCTTCCAGCGTATGAACAATTCCATCATCGAGCCCAAACCGCATGCGAAGAATCTTCTGTTCTCTCTCATTCAGCGTTAACAGAAGCCGTTCAATCTCTTCCTTCAGGAAGGTATTGTTTGCGTAGTCCTCCGGGTTCACCGTATTGCGGTCTTCAATGAAATCACTCAGTGTGGAAGTCTCTTCTTCTCCCGCAGGAGATTCCAGACTCACCGGTTCCATGGCGATTTTCAATATCTCTTCTACCCGCTCGGCAGTCATTCCTTCCATACGGGCTGCGATCTCTTCACTGGTCGGTTCCTTTCCAAGCTCCTGGAGTAATTCCTTTTCGGTGCGCTTGACCTTCATGATCTGTTCGCCCATATGTACCGGAAGCCGGATATCACGGGACTGATCGGCGATCGCCCGAATCATGGACTGACGGATCCACCAGGTCGCATAGGTACTGAAGCGGAAGCCCTTGGAGTAGTCAAACTTGTCTACCGCCCGCATCAGGCCCATGTTTCCTTCCTGAATCAGATCCTGTAAGGACAATCCACGCTTGATGTAATGTTTGGCAATGGATACGACAAGTCTCAGATTTGAATTAATCAGAAGCTGACGAGCATCTTCATCGCCTTCCGCTGCCCGCTTGGCGGTTTCCCGTTCCTGTTCTGCTGTTAACAGCGGAATCTGGCCGATTTCCTGAAGATAGATACGAACACTGTCAGAAGTCTGTGTCCGCCGCCCATGTTCGACATAGGAATCCGGAATCTCATCAGGTTCTTCCTCATCCTCTTCCTCAGAGCGCTCCTCTTCTTCCTCCTCATCTTCCTCTTCGAGGAATTCATCCTCGGCGGAGATCAGAATATCGTGTTCCGAGCACCAGTCAAACAGCGCATCCTGCTCTTCTTCCGTAAGATGCGCCCGTTCAGCTTTTTCCTGCAGAAGCTCGGTGCTGATCGTTTCGCCAGCTTCTGATTTGCGAATCAAAATTTCCTTCAGTGAATCCAGAGTTTCCGCATTATCCTGTTTCATTTCCTTAGTTGATGCCATCAGGTACTCCTTTCCCTTTTGACTCATACCAGTATTTTATCAAAAAACACAAGGCACAGAAAACCCCTTCAGCCTGAAGCCAAAGGGGTTGCGGTTCCGATTCCGAAAAGTCTCTAGAATTACTTTAAGCCGTACTTCTTGTTGAACTTCTCGACACGTCCCTGTGCCTGTGCGAATCTCTGACGTCCGGTATAGAACGGATGGCAGTTCGAGCAGGTGTCTACCTTGATTTCCTTGAGTGTGGATCCGGTAACGAATTCACTGCCGCAGCTTGTGCATACGACCTTGCACTCATAGAACTTCGGATGGATGTCCTTTTTCATGTTCGTCTCCCTTCTGCCTTGAGCCTCATGCGTGCTCAAAGAAAGTGCTTCTGTAATATATCATGTCCTGAACCCTGCAGGCAAGACAATTCAGTCAATTTTTTCGCGCCGTATGACACCGCCAAGTGCCTGGAGCTTTCCATCAATATTGTCATATCCACGATCGATATGATATACGTCATGAATCGTTGTCCAGCCCTCCGCAAGCAGGCCTGCGATCACCAGTGCTGCACCGCATCTCAGATCGGTAGCGGTGACCCGGTCCCCATACAGTCGGGATGGACCTTTGATCGTGCATTTTCCGTTAAAGATTTCAATATCTGCGCCCATCCGCTGCAGTTCCATGCAGTGCTTGAAACGCTCCGCATAGATGGTATCGCGGACTTCACTGATGCCCTCAACCTGCGTCAATAATGTCGTAAGCGGCTGCTGTAAATCTGTCGCAAAACCGGGATATGGCTTTGTCGTGACATCCACCGCATGCATGCCCGCCTTATGGCGAACCAGGATGGAGTCAATCCCAATATCAAGATCCGCGCCCATCTCCTGCAGTTTGGAGGTTAGTGCCTCAATATGCTTGGGAATGACATTGTTGATACGCATTTCATCCGCACATGCCGCAGCCATGATGACGAAGGTCCCTGCCTCAATTCGATCCGGAATGATCTCGTGATAGCAGCCCTGAAGCTCGTTGACACCCTCAATCGTAATCACATTGGTTCCGGCACCGCGGATATTGGCGCCCATGTTATTAAGCAATGTGGCGACATCAATGATTTCCGGCTCCTTCGCCGCATTTTCAATGATGGTTCTTCCTTCCGCATATACCGCAGCCATCATGATATTGATCGTTGCGCCTACCGAAGAAATATCCAGGAAGATCTTAGTTCCAACAAGCTTTTCTGCCCGGATGGTATAACACCCCTTTTCATATTCCACACTTGCGCCAAGTGCTTCAAATCCTTTGATATGCAGGTCAATCGGACGCGGGCCAAGATAACATCCCCCGGGCATCTTCATCCGAACATACCCGTATTTTCCTAGAAGGGCACCCATGAAATAATAGGAGGCTCTGAGTTTCGTGATAACATCCGCATCGAGCGGTACGTTTTTCATACCGGAGGGATCGATGATCAGATGTTCATTTTTCTCCGTGACTTCGCAATTCAGAATCCGCAGGATTTCTGAAAGAGAATCCACATCCGCAATCGCCGGAACACCGCTGATGGTTACCGGTCCTCCCGCAAGCACCGCCGCAGGAATCAGAGCCACCGTCGCGTTCTTTGAACCGGAGACCTTTACGGAACCGCTGAGACGATGTCCGCCTTCTATTTTGATAATCTCACGCATGTTTCTTCTCCTCGAGTACATAATCCGCCATCTCTGCGGATGTCATTACCAGTTTATCTGCCCTGCTTTGATCCTGAGAAAACCGGGTATCCCTGCGGGCAATGACCGTCATGCCGGCACGCTTTCCGGCCTCAATTCCCATTCGGCTGTCCTCATAGACCGCGCATTCTTCTGGCTTCAGGCCTAATGTTTCCGCCGCAAGAAGATAAATCATCGGATCTGGTTTGGGCCGTGGAAGTTCTTCGGAGCTGACCGTATAGTCAAAGTATTCCCGAATCTCCATTTCTTCCAGACTTTTTTCAATGACAGATACCGGGCTGCTTGAACAGCAGGCTGTTTTCAATCCATGCGCTCGCAACCTGCGCAGGGTATCCGGGATATCCGCAAACATCACTGCTTTACAATCCAGCGGATTAGCACGATTCGCCGCAATCCATGCCTGCTCAATATCGCGCCTTGTGACATTTCCTTCCAGAAGATCATACAGAATCTTCCAGGTTCCTTCCCCTGTCGCTCCGACAACCGCATGAAGACGTTCTTCCGGGCCGGTATATCCCAGGCTTCGCATCACCCCAAGCGTCACGTCCATATAAAAACGCTCGCTGTCATAGAGGATGCCATCCATGTCGAATAATACCGCCCGCTTCACGGGGTTAATTCTACTTGATTTACCCCATAAAGCCAATGGAAGAAAAAAAGAAGCTCTCATTGTAATTTCTGAGAGCTTCCCTTCCCGATTTGATGATTAAGCCTTGTTGTCGGAACCAAATGCCTTGATCAGTTCGATGGTCTTAGCGATGATTGCGTCAGCGCCCGGTTTCAGGAGCTTACGAGGATCATAGCCCTTTCCTTCGAGATCCTTGCCGGCTTCGATGTACTTACGTGTCGCATCAGCGAATACCAGCTGGAGTTCGGTGTTGACGTTGATCTTGGAGACACCCATGGAGATTGCCTTGGAAGTCTGATCGAACGGGATACCGGAGCCGCCATGGAGAACGAGCGGTTTGCCATCAACAGCCTTGTTGATCTCATCGAGACGCTCAAAGTTCAGACCAGCCCAGTTTGCCGGATACTTTCCATGAATGTTTCCGATACCTGCAGCCAGGAAATCTACGCCGAGCGCAGCGACCTGTGCGCATTCATTCGGATCAGCGAGTTCACCGTTGGAAGTAACGCCGTCTTCTGTTCCGCCGATACCACCGACTTCGCACTCAACGGAAACACCCTTGGAGTGAGCGAGTTCGATGATTTCCTTGGACTTTGCCATATTCTCTTCGAAATCGAAATGGGAACCGTCAAACATAACAGATGTGAAACCAGCTTCGATGCAGGCCTTTGCGCCTTCATAGGTGCCGTGGTCGAGGTGCAGTGCTACAGGAACTGTAATTCCCATGGAGTCATGCAGATCCTTAACCAGATCAACAACCATCTTGTAGCCGCCCATGTACTTAGCTGCGCCTTCAGATGCCTGAATCATGACAGGAGCCTTTGCTTCTTCAGCTGCTGCGAGAATGCACTTTGTCCATTCCAGGTTGTTCGTGTTGAACGCGCCGATCGCATAGTGGCCTTCATGAGCCTTGTTGATCATTTCTGTTGCAGAAACCATTACCATATTGCAATTATCCTCCTTAAATTTGCGATATTTATTTGGTGCTTTTATTCTATCCCTTTTTACTGTTGATGAAAAGCCAAAAAGAATACCAGATCCACACAAGAAAAGGGGATAATCTCTCCCCTTGTCTCAATCAATATTCGTCTTCACCTCTGGGCAGATCAAGCATATCACCGTCTTCGTACTCTTCGTTTTCATCGTCTTCCTCGAGTACATCGGTGCTTACTTCACTATAGCTTCTGCGGCTACGAAGATCCCATTTATTGCCCTTCAGCGACGCAAAGCGACGGTCTTCCATCAGCTCCGCATAGAACTGCCGCTTTTTCCGACTCATTTTCTCTTCGGGAATCTTCATGGCCTTTGCGACATCCGCCCACAGTTTTGAAAACTCCACTTCCTTTTTGCGCTTCGACAGAATGTTGTACGCGGTATCGGTCATAGTTACCTTCGTACTCATAGTTCTAAAACTCCTCCCAGAAAAGTCCCACCGCCGGCGTGATTCCACCGTTGGCGTATATGCGTGATTTCTCACGCCAAAAATATATAACTCATATCCATTCCGGCTGTCAACCATAACTTTACCCATTCAAGCATGGATGTCTAAAAAAATGAGGTTTCCCCCATTTTCAGCTCAAGTCTGTGATCTGAATGAGGAACCGGATATGTGAAACACATTCCGCTTCCTCCAGAATCCTGTACTCAATCAGAACTTCATTGGCAGCCCAATTTCCATGAATTAACATCGCCTTCATCCGCATTGTTCCATACGGGCTCCGCACTTCTGCACTTCCTTCCTGATTTGGCTTCAACTCCAGAATACTCTCTGTTTCGCCAATATGATGGAGGTGGAACTCCTGGTTTTGAAACGAAATGGTATCCTTCCCTTCATATGGCGCCGTTTCCCGAAACGTCAGGGAGTCCTTTGTCAGTATTCCGCGGCTCTGGTCTGCGATCCTTTCTTTCGTTCCATCCAGCAGGTCTTCCCGGATTGCCGTAACTGCGACGATCATAGTAAGTCCCGGATCTCCTTGGGGAAATAGATACGATCATCCCGCAGGGTCTTCCCTTGGACAAGGCTTGCGACGATATTGGAGGCCGCAGACAGCTCTCGGATTTCTCCGCCATGAAGACGAACACGGATCGCATTGCCTTCGGAAATGCGATAGGGAATATATACCCGCTGGCCAACATCATCTTTCGCCAGATAATAGGAAGGGTCATATCCCTCCTGGTACAGCCGTTCTGTAATTCGTTTCCGGTTTTCCTCACTCGCATCAATACAGGCGAACAGGTTCCGGTTCAATAAGCGCTTCGCCAGATCTGATGCGATCGGATCTTCACATTGTGTAAGCACTTCAAACGCATAATTACAGGCATATTCATCAAGCATGTAATATTCTTCCAGACTCAGCCGGTTTCCTTCAATCAGTGGCCGCATGGCGGGAATGGATTCCGGCATCTGTCCTGTTTCCGCAAGATCTTTTAACCGGAGAAACAGTTTTTCCAACATGCACTCAAAACTCCTGGCATCCGGATGATAATATACCTGCCAATAGCTGTGATAGCGGGCCATGACGTAGTTCTCAATGGCATATACGCCGCTTTCCTTGACTACGAGATATTCTCCGCTGACCCGCAGGGTTCTAAGTATCCGCTCCAGGTCAAACTGACCATAAGTGGTTCCCGTAAAATACGCATCCCGCAGAAGATAATCCATTCGGTCCGCATCCAGCTGTCCGCTGACAAGCTGCGGCAGTAACGGGTTGGCAGACTGATGACGAATCACATCCGCCACCGCATGGGAAAGCCCTTCTTCCGCATTCTCCAGAATACCGGAAATCTCCGGGTCTTCCTCTATGATGCGGCAGGTATAAACTTCATGGGATTCATTCAATACCCGCTCAAACGCATGCGAATACGGCCCATGCCCCACATCATGTAATAAGGCTGCGGCCATCACCGTAATCTTTTCACTTTCATTCAGTGCCCGATTAAGATCAGGAACTTCATTTACCATTCGGCGGACAATTTCATAGACACCCAGAGAATGGGAAAACCGGGTATGGTCTGCGGTATGGTAAACCATGAACGCTCCGCCAAGCTGGCGGATTCTGCGCATCCGCTGAACCCAGGCAGAATTGATCAGTTTCCATATCACTTCGTATTCCACATGGATATAGGAGTGCACCGGGTCACGGAGCACCTTTACCTCTTCTGTTCTCTCAAACATCAGCGCTCCTCTTCCAGCAGAACTACTGCCTGGGCAAGAACACCCTCACCTCGCCCAACGAATCCCATTCCTTCGCCACGGGTCGCTTTCACACTGATATTGGCAATATCGGTATCCAATGCCCGGGCAAAGTTTTCCCGCATTGCGGTAATATGCGGGGCCATCTTAGGCCGCTCTATCAGAATCAGGCAGTCCGCATTGCCAAGACGATATCCGCGTTCTTTCATCATCCGGGCAACCTCCTTCAGGATAATCTGAGAATCGACGCCTTCCCATTTAGGATCTGTATCCGGAAACCAATGTCCAAGATCTCCCAGCGCCAGCGCGCCCAGAATTGCCTCAGCCAGCGCATGGGTCAGCGCATCGGCATCACTGTGCCCCAGCAGCCCCTTTTCAAACGGGATTTCGACTCCTCCCAGAATCAGTTTTCTTCCCTCCGCAAAGCGGTGAATATCTGTAGACTGTCCGATCCGCATAACACAACCTCCATGTGGTATTCATCATACAACGCCAATTCGCCTTCTCCCAACCGGAAATGTGCATTTAAGGGCGGCAGTTGGTTGTTGTAAACGTTTCCAAAAAATGAGAAAATAGAGCCATGAAGAAGAGTATGCCGCTGCCTCCGTATATTAAAAACACCATTTTTGCGCTGAATGAAGCAGGATACGAAGCCTATGTGGTTGGTGGTGCGGTACGCTCCTGGCTGTTAGGAACAGAAATTCACGATTATGATATTACCTCCAATGCGTTACCGCAGGAAATTCGTGAGGTGCTCCATCAATACAAGGTCATCGATACCGGAATCAAACATGGTACGGTAACTGTCATCGAACATAAGAATCCCGTAGAAATCACAACATACCGAACCGAATCCGGTTATCGTGATCATCGTCATCCCGATGTTGTGACATTTACCCGTTCTCTAGAAGAAGACTGTGCCCGACGCGATTTTACAATCAATGCGCTGTGTTATCACCCAAAGGAAGGAATCAAGGATTTCTTCGGCGGTATTCAGGACCTTCAGAATTTCCTGATCCGGGCTGTCGGGAACCCGGAAGAACGGTTTCAGGAAGATGCACTTCGTATTCTTCGTGCCATACGTTTTTCTGCTCAGTTGGGATTCCAGATTGAAGACAGCACAAAAGATGCGCTGTTTGCGCAGATGGACACCCTCTCCTATGTTTCCCAAGAGCGAATCACTTCTGAACTGTTAAAGACTGCCAGAGCCCCTTATTTCAGCGGAATCTTCATCGATTATATCGATCTGTTCCGTCTGTTGATTCCGGAACTGCAGGAATATGACGATACCTGTATTCAGAACATACGCGCATCACTTTCCCGCAGTCCCAGCGATGCGGATATTCGCCTGGCAATTGTGCTCAGTGAACTTCACGATCCGGTCCGCTGCGATGAGATTCTGCGCCGGCTCAAGTTATCCAACCAGGAACGTTATGCCATTGTAAATCTTCTGGAAAACGGAGATCTGCCGTTAGAAAACCGGATCGATATGCGCAAGGCAATGAACCGACTTACGGTTGCGGTGCCGATGTATCTGAATTTCCGCAGTGCTCTGGATCCAACACTGGATAAGGAAGCGCTGAATCAGCTCTTCCAGCAGATCGTTAAAGATAAGGACTGCTATTCCTTCAAACAGCTGGAAGTAACTGGTCGGGACCTGCAGTCACTTGGGTTAAAAGGAAGCGCCATATCCATGTCCATGAATACATGCCTGTTAGCAGTCATGGAAGAGAAACTGCCAAACAAAAAAGAAGATCTCATGAACTACCTGAAAGAACTCACCGGGCAATTCAATTAATCTTCTTTTCCCCCTTGTAGAAAGAGAATGGTTTCAATCCCTCTACCATTCTCTTTTCTTTATGATCGCAACGGTGATCCGGTTGGAAAGAATGAACAATCCCACTCCCGCGCATAACAACACTGCCGGAAGAATGCGAATCCTCGCAATCTGTTCTAACACCAAGCCGGAATAATTCAATGCGCCAACCCCAAGGAGTACCACAGCCATAATCAGCACAATCCGCAGATAGCTTCTTCCCTGAATACCGAAAATCATTTCTGTAGAAAGAATCAAGGAGACGGAGATCAGATAAACCATCACCATCAGAAACAGGATCCCCCAGCTGGAGGAAAACGTCCCAAAGACTGCCGAAAGAAGCAGAAACAGCGCCATTGCGACACCCATGAGAATGATACTTAATACATACTTCTCGTTCACATAGTCTTCCCGTGATACTGGAAGGCTGTCAACGAAGGTACGCCAATGGTAATTCTCCTCAAGCGAATGAAGGTTCAGCACAACCGTCGAAATGAAATAGATGCCGTATATACTGAGTCCAGCATTCCCTTTTCCAACCGCTCCTGCCCCTACAAACAGGAATGAAATCAAGAGGATATAGAGATGCTGCTTACAAATCAGAAGCAGATCTTTATACAACAGTCCCTTCATTATGCATTCTCCTTTCTTGCCATAAAGATAAACAGGTCTTCAATACTGACCGGTTCACCTTCATCTGCGGCTTCCCGGCGAACAATGAGATCTGTTCCATAGGGTGTGATGCGCTTTCCAAAAATTGAATCACTTTTATAGCTTTCTGCTGCTTCGTTTGATACATGAATTCGAACATATTGTTCCTTCAATACATCTTTCTCTTCCGCAAGAAGCAGCTTCCCTTCATGAAGGAAGGCGATATAATCGCATGCTTTTTCAAGGTCCGACACAATATGTGAAGAGAGCACCACCGAATGCGTTTCATCACGTGTAAAATCAAGCAGATCATCAAGCAGTTCATCCCGTGCCAGCGGATCCAGGCCGCTGGTTGCCTCATCGAAGATCAACAGATCTGGATGATGGGACATGGCACAGGCAATGGACACTTTCATCTTATTTCCTTTTGAAAGCTCCCCATATGGCCGATCCATATCGACGTGTTTTCCTTCTGTAAACCTGCGGAAGACTTCTTCGTCGTAGGTCTGATACATACGCTTCAGAACATTCCCGATTTCCTTTACCTTCAGGATTGGAGGAAGTCCTGCCTCCTCCATAACCGTGCCGATCCGCTCCCGCAGAAGCTTATTATCCCGCGGATTGGATTCCCCAAGCAGGCTTACTTCTCCTTCGTCCGGCAGTACTCGCCCAAGGAGAATCTTCAGTGCCGTGGTCTTCCCGGCGCCGTTTTCTCCGACGATTCCAAGTATCATGCCCTGTGGCAATTGCAGTGACAGGTCTTCCAGACAGAAGCTGCCATAATGTTTTGTAATATGACGATATTCCAGTGCATTCATTTTGATTCCTCCAGGATGGTTTTCCACATTCCATCCAGTTCTTCGGAAGAAATCCCTGCGGCGGCGCCGAGCTCACAGGCCTCTTCAAACAGTGCTTCTATGGAACGCATGTGTTCTTCCTTGATCAGCTGAGGATTCATTTCCGCCACGAAACAACCCTTTCCGGCGATCGTATAAATATACCCGTCTTTCTCCAGTTCTTCGTATGCGCGTTTCGTCGTAATGACACTGATGCGAAGATCCTTTGCCAGACTTCGAATGGAAGGCAGTGCCTCGTTGGCCTTCAGGGCACCGCTGATGATTTGGCTCCGAAGGCTGGAATAGATCTGACTGTAGATCGGTTCCTGACTCCGGTTATCAATAAACAGATTCATGTCATCCCTCACTGTATATATTCAATATATACAGTATAAACAGTTTGTCAACCACAAAAAAGAAAACACCCTGCCGAAGCAGGATGCCCTTTGTTGTTCAGAGTTTGCGGAACTGTTCCACATCAAGCACGAAGATGGTCGCGCCGCCCACCTGTACTTCTACCGGGAAGGACGCATATCTTCCTATGTCATAGCTAGCGGTGGAGGGAACGATTTCCGTACGCCGCTGAGATTCTCCGCCGATAATTTCAATACAGTGATCTACCAGATCATCTTCCGTACCGACGATCATGGTCGTATTTCCTGCCCGCAGGAATCCACCGGTTGTCGCAAGACGGGTCACAGAGAAGTTTTCTTTGGTTAATGCGGCACTTACGGCAGACGCATCATCGTTGGAGACAATCGCAAGAATCAGTTTCATGAGTTCTGTCCTCCTGATTTAACTTTAAACATTGAAGCGGAAGAATACAATATCTCCATCTTTCATGAGATATTCCTTCCCTTCCATCCGGATTTTCCCATGTTCCTTTAAGGAAGCTTCCGTCTTATATTCCATGATGTCTTCATAGCTGTAGACTTCCGCTTTGATAAATCCCTTTTCGAAGTCCGTATGAATGATTCCGGCGCACTGTGGTGCCTTCATTCCTTCCCGGAATGTCCAGGCGCGGTTTTCCGGTTCTCCTACCGTAAAGAAGGTCCGTAAGCCAAGCAGATGATACGCAGCCTGAATAATCTGATCCAGACCAGCTGTCTGAATCCCGAGTTCTTCTAAGAACGCGGCTTTTTCTTCCTTCTCCATGCCAGACAGTTCTTCTTCCATACGGGCAGAGATGGCAATGCATTCACTTCCTTCTGCCGCCGCAAATTCCTTTACCTTGCGGAAGTATTCGCTGGATTCCGGATCACTGACTTCATCTTCACTCATATTTGCGACATAGATCACCGGCTTGCCAGTAAGAAGCGAATAGTTTTTTAACAGCTCATTTTCACTGTCGTTGAGTTCCAGCAGACGAACGGGCTTTCCTTCCAGCAACGCATCACGGAACTTCTGCAGAGCGTTGTTTTCCTCCACGGCTCCCTTTTCCTTGGTCTGAGCTTTACGAAGCACCTTTCCGATACGGTTCTCCACCGTATCAAGATCTGCCATGCATAACTCCAGGTTGATTTCTTCGATATCACGGATCGGATCTACCGATCCTTCCACGTGTTCGATATTCGCATCATCGAAGCAGCGCACCACATGTACGATTGCGTCAGTCTGACGTATATTTGCCAGAAACTGGTTCCCCAGTCCTTCTCCCTTGGACGCTCCTTTCACAAGACCCGCAATGTCCGTGAACTCAAAGGTGGTATAGATCGTTTTCTTGGGATGGAACAATTCCACAAGATGATCCATACGCTCATCCGGCACTTCCACCACACCGACATTCGGCGCGATGGTAGCGAACGGGTAGTTTTCAGCCAGCACCTGGCTGTTTGTAATTGCGTTAAACAAGGTGGACTTTCCAACATTAGGAAGTCCGACAATTCCTGCTGTTAATGCCATATGTATTACCTCCGGCAATAGAACACTATACCATGACTATGCGGTTTCTTCCGCAGGTGCCTTTTCCACAACACGCTTCAGCTTCCGTTCAAACTCGTGTCTTGGAAACATGATCACCGCACCACATCCCTGGCATTTGATTTTAATATCCGCACCCATGCGGATGACTCTCCATACCTTAGATTTCCGGCATGGATGTTCTTTCTTCATTTCGACAATATCATTGAGATCATAATCCGGTACGATCATAAGGTTTCTCCGTACGCCTTCAGCGTGTTAATCAATAAGGAAGTGATCGTCATCGGTCCAACCCCTTTGGGAACCGGAGTAATATATCCAGCTTTCTCCTTGATCGCTTCAAAATCCGTATCCCCGCACAGATGCCCATCTTCCAGACGATTCACGCCGACATCAATCACATAGGCGCCTTCCTTGACGAATTCCTCCGTCACAAACTTAGGCTTTCCGATCGCCGCAATCAGAATATCCGCAGAAGCACATACCTCCGCAAGATGTTCGGTATGAGAATGACATACCGTGACCGTCGCATTAGCATTCTGAAGCAGCCGAGCAACAGGAGTTCCCACGAGCTTTGAGCGGCCAAGAACCACTGCGGTCTTTCCATCAGGATCGCAGTTCATGCGCTTCAGCAGCTCCATGATTCCCATTGGCGTACACGGCACAAAGCACGGCTCATTCAGATAGAAATTCCCGATATTGATGGGATGCAGGCCATCCACATCCTTCCGTGGATCAATGGTAAGAATCGCTTCCGTATCAGATAGCCCGCCAGGCAGCGGAAGCTGAAGAAGAATTCCATCCACTTCCGGATCTTCATTGAGACTTTGGATTACCGACTTCAGTTCTTCCATTGAGATATCAGCCGGAAGATCAATCTCCCGATTCTTCATTCCTACTGACTCACAAGCTTTTCCTTTTCCTCTTACATAAGAGATTGAAGCAGGGTTATCCCCAACGAGAATCACCGCAAGGCAGGGAACCCGCTTTCCCTGTTCTTTCAGAGAATCAATGCGTGCACGCAGCTGATCCCGCAGCTCCTGTGAAAGCTCACTTCCGTAAATTACCGTTCCCATGTAAAACCTCCCTGGAATCCATCATGATGGTTACCGGACCGTCATTTAATAACCGCACTTTCATATCTGCACCGAAGATTCCCTCTTCTACCGGAATCCCGAGATTCCGCAGTGCATCGTTGAAGCAATGGTACATCTGTTCTGCGTGAGCAGGACTGCCTGCTTTCACAAAACTTGGCCTGTTTCCCTTATGACAATCCGCATATAACGTGAACTGGGAAATTGACAGCACCGATCCATGTACATCTTCAATCGAGCGGTTCATCTTCCCGTTTTCATCTTCAAAAATACGAAGCCGTCTGATCTTGTCTGCCATCCGCTCGACAACAGAAGCGTCATCTTCATCCTGAAACCCGCAGAGAATCATATAGCCCTTTGCGATTTCTCCATGAATGACCCCGTCAATCGTAACGGAAGCCTCCGTAACCCGTTGAATCACTGTTCTCATATTCCTGAAAATTATACCATCCTCGCAAAGGAGTGGCACTGAATCCCCTGTGTATAGCAGCTCTCTCCATGAGGTTCACTTTCTATGGAATCAGCTATAAATTACAAGCTTAGACAAAATTCACATAAAATTCAGATTCATTCGAAGTAAAAAGAGTTAAGGGCTGATATGTTGAAACTGAGTTTTGAGGTAGTACGGATATGGCAGATAAAAAGGAATTACCACTGGCACTGATAGAGCTGTTTCAAACCGAAACGGATCAGAACCATGTGTTTTCTGCTACAGAAATCAGAGAAAAACTGAACGCCCGTTATGGTCTTACTTTGGAGCGTCGTACGCTGTATTCCAATATCGAACTGCTTCGAAAATACGGTTATAAAATCAGTGAATGGAATTCTGAAAGCGGCGGCTATTATCTGGAAGAGCGGCCACTGGAGTCATCTGACATCGCGATTCTGATTCAGGAAGTGCTGTCCTCTTCTACCATCGCAAAATCAAAACGAAAGCAGTTGATTGAAGCCCTGCTTTCAGAGCTTAGTGCCCATGAGCAAAAGATGTTCTTCCCTTCTGCATATGAGCTTTCTGAAGAGAGAGAACCTTCAAATCTGAATATCATCCGTGACTGTTCTCAAGCCATCGTCGCCTGTCAGGAAGTCTCCCTGCGGGTATCTCCACCTTCTTTCGGGAGCACAGATGAGACCGATGTGCTCTATGGAGAACCGCGTAAGATTCTATATGTGGAACATCATCCGGTTCTAATGATCACTTCCCAGGGCAGAATTCAATATCTGCGGATTGATCGGATTCACGCGGTTGAACCCACCGGTGTCACCTTCGATCCAACACTGGAAGTTAATCCGGCATGTCTTCCGGTTAACCGGTATGGGCTATATGAAGGGCCATGGAAGAACGTTCTTTTGCGGTGTAATACCGAACTTCTCGAAGAGATCAAAGATCTGTTTGGGACGCACCTCAAAGCAATCGAAGAAACCGAGTCCTATTTCACAATTGAGGTTTCTCTTCCCGAACCGGGTATTGAAGCACTTCATTCCCGCTATAAGGGTCAGATGGAAGTCGTTACGTCCGATATCGAAAACGAACCTGCCTGAGCAGGTTCGTTTTCATTCAGTCTAACTCCGCACCATTGGATGCCAGTACCTTCTGATACCAATAGAAGCTGTCTTTCCGGATACGGGCACATTCTTTTGGATCATCATCAGTACGGTCAATATAAATCAGGCCATACCGCTTCTTTACACCATTGGAAGTCGATAACAGGTCTACCGCAGACCATGGACAATAGGCAATCATTTCTACGCCCTTATCCATCGCCCGCTTCATTGCCCGGATATGTTCTCTCAGATAATCAATCCGATAATCGTCATGAACCTTCCCGTCTTCACTCAGCGTGTCATATGCGCCAAGTCCGTTTTCCGTAATCATCAGCGGCTTATTATAGCGGTTATATAAATCTCTCAGAAGATACTCCAGACCGATCGGGTCAATGGCCCAATCCCAGTCCGTAGTATCGAGTTCGGGATTTCTGCACATCTGATAAAAGCCAGGATGTGTTTCAAAACCATCGATATCCCCCTTCTTTCCAGAACGGTTTACCCCAGACCAGCGGATGGATAATCCACTGTCTTCCGGGCATGCTTTAGCGCATTCACTGGCATAATAGTTCAGCGCAAGAAAATCAGAAGTATGGGAAGCGATGAGTTCCATATCCCCCGGTTCAATCACCGGTGCCAGCCCATGTTCTTCCAGATAGGTAAACGCCGCCTTGTTATATATTCCCTTGAAATAAATATCGGTATAGTAATCATTCCGTAATGCCTGCGCATTCTGCATCGCCATGACATCCTCCGGTTTTCCAGTTAGGGGATAAATCGAAGAATAACCGATGGCAGAGCCGACAATTCCACCCGGAACCAGTTCATGAACCAGATTACATGCGATCGCGTGGCAGAGATTCATATAGTGATTGATCTGATAACGCATCTGGTCATGTGTTCCATCCAGATACTCCTCAGGAATCCAGCACTTCTGTGTCCAGTACTGCACTATGATGGACTGTTCGTTGATTGTGGTCCAGATGCGGACATCATCCTTGTATTCATTGATGATGAATTTCGCATAGGCGGTAAAGTCTTCCACAATCTGACGGTTGAGCCAGCCGCCATATTTTTCCACTAATGCCCATGGGCAGTCATAGTGGTACATGGTCACAATCGGTTCAATCCCATGTTTCTTTAGTTCATCAATCAGATCATGGTAGTACTTTACCCCGAGCGGATTTACTTCTCCGACTCCATCCGGAAAGATCCGGCTCCAGGCAATGGAGAACCGATAACAGGTAAAGCCCATCTCCTTCATCAAAGCAACATCTTCTTTGAAATGATGGTATTGATCACTTGCGATTTCCGCTGTGGCAAAACCAAACTGCTCATAGCTGCCCTGATTGATTACATCCTGTTGGGATGCCTTTTTTCCATCTTCAAAGGCAGCTCCTTCTACCTGATAGGCACTGGAAGAAGCTCCCCAGAGGAAATTGCTTGGAAATTCTTTCTTCATAACTCACTCCATGAAATCAGAAAGAGTCTGATTTCCAGACTCCTTCTGTACTTGTTTTTCTGTTTCTCTTTGATCAGGCAGCTTCTTTTGCGAGCTGACGCTTGCCAAGAGTGTAGGTTGTAATGAATGCGAGAACGACTGCCAGAACCATGACACCCATCATGCCCCAGAAGTTGCCCCAGGTTCCATCCGGATTCATATATGCGGCGAAGGACAGGAAGCCCGGACCAGCGACGACATACTGTGTGAGATGGAAGAGACCTGCGATGAATCCGCCGACACCGCCGCCGATCATAGCACCGATCAGAGGATAACGATTCGGGAACAGAACACCATAGACACCCGGTTCCGTGATACCGCAGAGCGCTGTGATACCAGCACCGGTACCGATCTGCTTGCGTTCAGGATCCTTATTCAGAAGTGCATATGCAAGGCAAGCACCACCAACTGCAACGTTTGCCGGAGCCATACCTGTGCAGATCAGCGGGTCAGAACCAACTTCTGCGATGAGGAGGAAGAGAACCGGATAGGTCGCATTGTTCATACCGAAGAAGACCATCCATACGGTAGTAGCACCGATAATCGCAACTGCGACTGCCGGAGCAAAGCGATAGATTGCCAGAACTGCATTTGCAAGGCCAGTACCAACCCAGTAACCAATCGGACCGAGAACGATCAGAGTTACAGGAACTGTAATCAGCATCGTCAGTAACGGAACGAAGATGGTACGGAGGTTAATCGGAAGTGTTCTCTGCAGGAACTTGTATACAACACTCATGAACAGCGTTCCAAGAACAACCGGGAAGATCTGTCCGTTATAGCTGATTGTCGCAATGGGGATTCCAAGGAAGGTGAGCCCTTCTGCACCATTGATGGTGGAGAAGACCAGTACTGCACCAAGGAATGCGCCGAGGTACGGATTGGACTTCAAACGTGTTGCGGAAGAGAAGCCGATGTAAATCGGGAGGAAGTAAAGCATTGCCTGCTGGATAGCGGTAAGAACAACAACGGTTCCATTTGTCGCATCAAGACCGGCGAATGTCTGAAGGAGCGAGATGATCGCTCCGGTAAGTCCTCCTGCGATGAAGACCGGAATGATCGGGGAGAAGGTGCCGCTTACGTAGGAGAGCACAGTTTCAACAACACTGCCGCGCTGTGCCTGTGTATCAGCCTTTAATGCTTCCGCATCGTCGACAGAACCAGCCGCCTTGATGTCATTCTTGATGACCTCTTCGTAAAGGCTCGGTACATCCTGTCCGATGACGAACTGCTGCTCACCGTTCTGAACGATGATGTTGATGACACCGGGGATCTTCTTAGCTTCCTCGATGTTCAGTACGGACGCGTCTTTCAGATTAAGACGAAGACGTGTCATACAGTGGGATGCGCTCAGGATATTATCGACACCGCCTACGGCTGCGATAATATCGTCGGATAACTTCTTATAATCTTTCTTTGCCATAATTACCCCTTTCTATCTCTATGCAAAGATTCAGTCCTTTACCTTGTCTTTGAGATCACTTGCGATCTCGCTGGTCTTGGTGAATTCTCTCCACTCACTCATGTCCTTGCCCCATTCCTGGCCATTGGACTTGATAAGCTTGCTGTACCAGTAGAAGGAATCCTTCTTATAACGCTTCAGATCACGGACATCATCATCGGTTGTGTTGACGAAGACCAGACCATACCGCTTTGCCATACCGTTTCCGGTAGAGAGCAGATCAGTGAAGCTCCATGGATTGAAGCCGATTACCTCTACGCCATCCTGAATGGCAAGACCGAGGTTGTAGATGTAATCACGCAGGTAGTCAATCCGGTAGTCATCATGAATTTCGCCGTTTTCATCGAGGTCTTCATGAGCACCGAATCCAGCTTCGGTAATTACCATCGGCAGGTGGTAATGATCCCACATGTACCGCATGGTATAACGCATGCACACACCGTCAATATGCCAATCCCAGTCTGTGGTTTCTACATACGGGTTACGGTCAAGCGCATATTCTCCAGGAAGATTGGTATAGATGAATTCGCCCTTTCTTCCATATTTGTTCAGACCGATTTCCTGAACATAGGAAGGATCCGGCCACATGCCAACATCACTCCGGTAGCAGTTCACTGCGAAGAAGTCGATCTTCGCCTGCGCAATCAGTTCCATATCACCCGGGAGAATCTTGGGATCAATGTTGTGCTCTTTCCAGTAGTTCTTAATGAAGCCGTTATATTCACGGTATGCATAAAGGTCATCCCAGATCTTCTGTGTCAGTTCTTCTGCGTTCATGGCAGCGATCTGATCTTCCGGCTTACAGGATTTCGGATAAATCGGTACATAGCCCGGAACAGGTCCGATCTTTCCGCCTTCTACCAACTCATGGCAGGCAATGACTGCCTTGGCATGGCAGAGGTTCATGATGTGGTTGATCTGCCATTTCTGAACTTCCCATTCCTCATCGGTCAGTCCCTTGGCTACACCAAGCCACTTACCATATACAATCTGCATGTTCTGCTCGTTGATGGAGAGCCAGTATTTCACACGATCACCAAAGTGCTCGAACAGTGTGCGTACATAGAAGTCGAATTCATCGATAATTCCACGGTCATGCCAGCCGCCGAACTTCTCATCAACCCATACCGGCATGTCATAGTGGTAAAGGGTAACGATCGGTTCAATTCCTGCGGCCTTGAGTTCATTAATCAGATTGTCATAGAACTCAATACCCTTCGGGTTAACCTTGCGGTCCGGTCCCGGAATGATTCTTGACCAGGAAATACCAAACCGGTAGCTGGTGAAGCCGCATTCCTTCATGAGAGCTACGTCTTCTTTGTAATGGTGATAGTGATCCGCCGCAATGGAGTTGTCCGCGAACGGCTTTTTTGTCTGGGAGTTCAGATCAATGATTGCAGGTGTACGTCCATCTTCTCCGGTCGCGCCTTCAACCTGCCATGCGGCAGAGGAAGCACCCCAGAGGAAGTTTTCAGGAAATACAGGATTCGTTACATGTTTCATGCGATTACTCCTTTTCTTCTGAGTTCAGAATAAAAGAAAAAACGAGGGCTCAAGTTTCATCCCTTGAACCCTCAAATGGGAAATGGTATCAGATTTTGATACCGCTATCATTTTTCATCGAAAAAAGAGAAGCCCGGTTAACCCAGATCTTCTCCATTGCTTTCAATTACTCGTTTGTACCAGTAATAGGAATCCTTGACTCTGCGCTGCAGGGTACCGTTTCCTTCATCATCCAGATCTACATGAATGAAGCCATAGCGCTTATTCATCTGACCACTTGCGGCAGAGATCTCATCGATACAGCCCCAGCTGCAATACCCAAACAGATCTACGCCATCTTCAATCGATGCCTTAAGTGCCTTTATATGTTCCCGCAGATATTCAATGCGGTATTCATCATGAATTGATCCATCCTCTTCCACCTGATCAACTGCCCCAAGTCCGTTTTCCACGACAATGACGGGAATCTGATATCTGCCATAAATCTCATTCAATGCATAGCGCAGCCCAAGCGGGTCCATTGCCCATCCCCACTCGCTGTATTTCAGATGAGGGTTTTTCGCACCCATCACAAAGTTTCCGCCCGCAATATCTACATCCGGATTCACAGTGCAGCAGGAAGTGGAATAGTAGGAGAAGGAGAAGAAATCCACTTTCCCTTCGTTAAGATCCTGAAGATCCCCTTCCTGAATCTCAAGTGTCACTCCATGTTCATTCCTAAGCCGTTCGGCAAAATACGGATAGGCGCCTCTCACCTGAGTGTCTGCGGTATACCAGTTCAGTTTCTGCGCCGTTTCCACCTGAAGAATACTGTCTTCCGGAGCGGTGGTATAGGGATAATTCACCACATAGGCAATCATACAGCCGACCTTATTATCGGGGTTGATTTCATGCGCTTTCTTTACGGTATGCGCACTGGCGATCAGTTTATGATGAAGCTGCTGGAAGGTTTTCTGTGCACGCTCGTGTTTATCCCCACTGGCAGGAATCCAATCAAGAAACATGATTCCGTTATTCAGTTCATTAAAGGTAAGCCAGTAACGAACCTCTTTGTCATACTCCTTCAGAACGGTTTCCGCATAGTGATCGAAGCGTGCGATCATAGCTCGGTTGTTCCAGCCATCCTCTTCATTGACCAGATATACCGGGTCCTCACTGTGCCAAATGGTCACCAGAGGTTCAATGCCGTATCTTGCCAGTTCCGCAAACACATTGTGGTAAAAGGCAATCCCTTCCGGATCCGGTTCATTTTCAATCCCCTTCGGAAACAGCCTTGACCACATGATGGACATCCGGAAAACCTTGAACCCCATCCCTGCAAGCAATGCAATATCTTCTTTATAGTGATGATAGAAATCAATCGCATTCAGATTGGGATAATAGTATCCATCGACAAGTTCATAGTGACTGCCAGCTGGAAGATCTTTGGAAAACATCGGATATTCTTCATGTTTACCATCCGCCGTGACCACAGTTGTCATACGTGGCTTCCCATGACCTCCGGCAGTATTCACATCATTAATATTCAGACCGCGGGAAGAAGATCCATATCCTCCTTCAATCTGCATTGCACTGGTCGCACCGCCCCAGAGAAAGT
>JAFUGM010000014.1 GCA_017469355.1 Solobacterium sp.
AACCAATGGTGAACAGATCGTCTCATTAGAAGGGGCAGAACTGATCAGTATGATGAATGGATATGAGATTCCGATTCAAGAGGAAGAAGGAGGAGTAGACATGTGTAAAGCGTTAGATGATTGGTCAAGAAGAGAGCGGAGTGAGGGACGCGCAGAAGGCGTGGATGAGGTGTTTACGCTCATGAAGGAAATGGGAGTTGAGGCAGAGTTAATTGAGAGTATGTACGTGAAGCTACATCCTGAAAACGTTATATCCCGCATAATGCACTTTGATATGTTGTGAGTAGTTGAAAGATATTGTCGCATAAAGAAAAGCCGTTTCGGTATTGATCACTGGGTGAACTGGTGATCTTCTCCTGAAACGGCTTTTGAAATGTTGGTATGATTGGAATCCGACAAATTCGTTGACAATTAGCTGTGAGGGCGCTGTGTTTTTGCCTGAATTTCAGCGATCGCGGCTTTTTGGTTGAGAATGACCGGAATTACGATTGGATTCCGATTTGTTTTCTGGAACAGGAATGGCTCCAGCGAAGAACGAATGCAGTTTTTGAGTTCTCCGAATGTGGTTCTCTGCTGCATTTTTTTCTTCAGGGCGTTATAGACCACCAACTCTGCTTCTTTCAGTAATGTCTGGGAATCCTTGATATAGACGAATCCACGGCTGACAATGCTCGGCCGGCACAGGATCTTGTTATAACGGCTGTCGATCGTAACGATTACTGCCACAAGACCAGAATCCGCAAGGATCTGGCGATCTTTGATAACACTTGTCGCTAGACCCGAAGCATCATTTCCATCCACATAAATCGCATCGGTTTCAATTCGTTCGTTGGCAATGAAACATTCTTCATTTCGCATAACCACGATGTCTCCGTTGGAGCAGATCAGACACCGTTCCTTTGGAACACCGGTTTCCTGGGCGGTTGCGGAATGCTGTACCAGCATCTTGTATTCACCGTGATTCGGCATGAAGTATTTCGGCTTGATCAGATTCAACATCAGCTTCTGTTCTTCCTGCGGCGCATGACCGGTGGTATGGAAACTGGTAAGAGGAGAGTTGGTGACGACATTGGCACCGACTCTGGTCAGCTGGTTGATTACAGCTGAGACACTGACGCCATTCCCTGGAATCGGATTGGAAGAGAAGAGTACCGTATCTCCTGGGATGATATGAAGATATTTATGGGTGCCGTTAGCGATTCTGGAAAGGGCGGCCATCGGTTCTCCCTGCGAACCCGTACATACAATACAGATACGGTTGGCAGGAAGGGTATTCAGATCATTTCCGGTAATGAAACTCGAATTATCAATCTGAATAACTCCGGTTTTCCGACCGATTTCCAGGACATTTTCCATGGAACGTCCGAATACAGCTACTTTGCGATTACATGCGACGGCAGCCTGAAGGATCTGATTCAGACGGTTAACGTTAGACGCAAATGTCGAAACAAGTAACCGGCCAGGTGTCTTACGGATCTGGTCCATAATCGCATTTGCGACCTGTTTTTCCGAAATGGAGAACCCGGGAACACTCGAGTTGGTGGAATCTGACATTAACAATGTGACACCAACTTGACCGATATAAGCCATTTTCTGATAATCAGAGTTTGTGCCGACGGGTGTCAGATCGAACTTGAAGTCACCGGTTTCAACAATTCTTCCATTTGGGGTATTCACAAGAATACCGAGAGAATCCGGAATTGAGTGTACCGTGTCGAAGAATCCAACGCTGAAATAATCTGTCTTAATCCGGCTGTCCCCGTTGATTTCAATCACCTTGCATGCTTTAGAAAGATGATGTTCTTCAAGTTTCTTCTCAATTAATGCCTTGGCGAAGCGGGGCGCATAAATCTGCTTGAGATGAACGGAACGAAGAAAGAACGGAATTCCACCGATATGGTCTTCGTGGCCATGGGTAATGATCAGTGCTTTGATTTTGGACTGATTCCGCACGAGGTAGGAATAGTCGGGAATGACATAGTCAATCCCAAGCAGTTCATCCTCAGGGAAGAGTACACCACAGTCGATGATGATAATCTCATTATCATGCTCGACGCAGTACATATTTTTTCCGATCTCGCCAAGACCACCCATCGCATAAACGAGGGTATCCGTCTGACGATTGATCTCATTCTGGCTGTAATCGGGCTCCTTGACCTGCGAATAACGCACAGGACGGCCGGAAAGAGCACCGCTTGTTTCGTTTTTCATTATTTATTACCTCTTTCTTTGAAGCCTGTTTGTCACTCGAATTATAGCATTAATTCCTGAAAAGAAAAGGAGATCCCAAAGGATCCCGCAAAGAATTCAGATGACCATCGCACCGGGTACGTCCGGATGCGGATTCTTCGGATCAATATGGTCATAGAACAGTACACCTGAAAAATGATCAATCTCATGTTGGAGAACAATCGCAAGGTATCCGCGTGCCCGGATCGTGACGTTCTGATCGGTAAGAAGGTCATAACCGCTTACCTTGACACGTGCACTGCGGACCACAAACCCATCATGTTCTTCCGGTACGGACAGACATCCCTCACCGTTTTCCAGGTAGGCGGATTGAATGGAGCGGGAGACGATCTTCGGATTTGCGAGCATATACTGATAGGTAATCGGCTCGTCATTCTTATCGTATTCATGAACAATTACCGCTGTCAGCTGACGGGGAATTCCGATCTGAATGGCGGAAATACCCACTGCTGGCCGAAGATTCAGTTTCTGTGCTTTCTCTTCGTCGGTGCTGTCCTGTACATACTGAAACAGTTCTCTCAGAATCTGCTTGTTCTCTTCACTCAGCGGCAGTTCTACCGGTTCACTTTTTGTGCGGATGAATGAATCATCATCTTTGATGATCGTATCGTTGTTTATAAGCATAGGACTTCCTCGTTTCCGTCTCATTCTAAAAGGGGAGCCCTCCTTTGTAAAGAGAAGCGGCTGTGCTAGAATCAATAGGAAATGACAGCGAAATCATTGAATCCTGAACGTGTTACTATCTCATCCCGGAAGCGCTTCGGTATTTTACGCATGCCGGTAAGAGCAGATCGGGGAATCTATTTCAGTATGCTGGTACTGGCGGGATTTGGACTGTTGATGATTGCCAGTTCCTCCATGGGATTAACCGTAGGGAGACCTGGTCGTCTTGCGCTGATTCTGATCAAACAGATTGTATTCCTGGCAGCTGGTTATATTGGTATGACCTGGCTGGCGAATCATTTTTCTCTGTCCTTTCTCAAAAGCCGCACCTTTCCGATGTGGGAGCTTGGCATCACAGCCGCATTACTGGCTTGTCTTGCATTTCCGGCGGCCGGTGGTGCCAAGGCGTGGATTCGTCTTCCGATTAATGGGGTGGATATCTCCATTCAGCCTTCTGAATTTGCCAAAGTCATGGTGATTCTTGTGATTGCCGCATATTGCGGAGATGTGAAGAAAACGTTTCGAACGAATTGGCAGATGGTCAGCCGCCCCATCTTATTTGTTATTGCGTACTTTGTGATTGTCATGTTTCTGCAGAAGGATCTTGGAAGTGCAGTTGTCATTGGTCTTATTTCCTATTTCTGCTACATGATTCCTTCTCACCCTCAGATGAACTTCAGCCAGAAAATTATAAATACGCTGATTCTGGGTGGCTTTGCGATCGCAATCTATATGTTGTCTCCCTGGGGAGAAATGTTGATCGATTATCTTCCGTTACAGACCTATCAGATTAACCGTTTCCTTTCTGCGGTGAATCCGTTTGTCGATATTTACAATACCGGTTATCAGCTGGTGAATGGTCTTGTGAGCTTTGCGACGGGCGGCTGGACGGGACTGGGGTTTGGAAACTCCGTTCGTAAATATACAGATTTTCCTGCCGCCAATACCGACTTTATTCTTGCGATTGTCGTTGAGGAACTTGGGTATCTTGGCTTTCTCATGATCATGATTCCTTACATTATTATTGTGGTGCAGCTGTTCCGCTATGCCCTGAAGATCAAAAGTGAACAGGGAAAGATTATTCTGATCGGCAGCGCAATGTATCTTGTGATTCACTGCCTGTTTAATATCGGCGGGGTTACCGGACTGATTCCGCTTACTGGTGTTCCGCTGCTGATGATTTCATCCGGCGGATCCTCTACCATGGCATTCATGATTGCGATTGGAATCTCGGAAGCAGTCATTGATCAGTACCGGAAGGGGATTATTCGATGAGAATCATTGCCGGAACCCATGGAAGCCGCCGTTATGAAGCTCCCACCGGGATGGATACCCGTCCTACATTGGATAAGGTTAAAGAAGCGGTTTTCTCTTCGCTTGGTGGATTTTTTGATGGCGGCGCAGTGCTTGATCTTTATGCCGGGAGCGGCGGAATCGGCTATGAAGCGCTGAGCAGAGGGAAAGACACTGCAGTATTTGTGGATATGTCCCGCAAGGCAGTTCAGGTTATCCGCTCCAATCTCAAAACGCTTGGGCTTGCGGATCGGGCAGAAGTGCTTCCGGTCAAGGCAGAAAAGGCCATCCGTTTGCTTCATGAAGAGGGAAAAACGTTTGATCTTGTTTATCTTGACCCTCCCTATAAGCTGCAGGAAAACGAATCCGTCATGAGACAGCTGTTGGAATATGAACTGATGGAAGATGGGGCAGTCGGTGTGATTGAATCGTTGAAGGAAGAGGTTTATCCCGAAGCGATCGGCAGTTGGAAGAAAACCAGGGAAGCAGTCTATGGGATTACCCGTATCAGCTACTACAACTGGGAAAAAGAGTGATAATATTTTTCCTGGTTCTGATCGAAATGGATGAGTGTATAAACTTCAAAAAACCGCATAACCATGCGGTTTTTGAATACCGAAAACATTTTAGCAATCAAGTATTGACAGTGCTAAACTGCGGGGGTATACTGTTAGCAGTCACGAGAGGTGATTGCTAAAAGGAGGTGAGCGGAGAATGCTGACACCAAGACGAATCGAGATCTTCAAGGCGATCGTCGATGAATATATCCGCACGGCGGAACCGGTTGGTTCCAAGACCCTGCAGACCAAATACAAACTGCCATATTCTTCCGCTACGATCCGCAATGACATGCAGGTTCTGGAAGAGATGGGGTATCTGGAAAAGACGCATACCTCTTCCGGACGGATTCCTTCCACATTGGGATATAAGTTCTACTGTGAGAATCTTCTGAAGAACTCCTCGGTGGATAAGCGGATGGAAGTTGCGATCAAGAATGCCTTCGAGATGACGAATCTCAATATTAATGAGGCAGTTGAGCAGAGCTGCAGAATTCTCTCGGAAATGACGAATATGACGACTGGCGCGATCGGTCCGGATTCCTCGGCACAGTGTCTGGAGCACCTGCGGTTGTTTCCGATAGATGAGCGCAATGCGGTTGTGGTCATGATTACCAATACCGGTCATACCGAAACCAAGAACTTCCGCTTTGACGCGGATGTACCGGTGAAGGATCTGGAATCGTGCACCGATATTCTTAACCAGCATCTCAAAGGAGTGCCGATTACTGAACTTGCGGTCAGGATGGAAGATCTCCGGCCGGAACTTGCGGCAGTTGTTCAGCGTCATGATCTGCTGTTTGCGGCATTTGTTCAGGCGTTTGTTCGATTTGCCAGCGAGAATGTGTATTTCTCCGGTAAGGATCGAATGCTGTATCAGCCTGAGTTTGAAGATATTACAAAACTCAAAGAACTGATGACCATGCTCGATGACTCTTCGGTCTGGCGCAATATCGGAACGGATAAACGGGCACTTGTCACTACCGCAAAGGGTGCTGAGCTTACCTGGTTCAATGATGTGGCGATTGTACGAAGCACATTCCGGGTGAACGACTCTGAGACAGGACAGCTGATGGTGGTTGGCCCAAGCCGCATGAACTATGACCAGGTAGTCGGCATGTTGGGATATGTAGCACAGATGATTGAAAAGATGTACCGGAAAGCCGGCGGAGGATAAGCATGAGTGAAGAAGAAGTAAAGAACTGCGAAGAAGAAGTGGAAGAACTTCCGGAAACGGAAGAATCTGAAGCAGAACCGGAAACCGAAGAAGCTCTCGATCCTGAAGCGAAGATCGCGGAACTGGAAGGGCAGATTGCCAAGCTGAAGAATGCCTACGCTATGGCATATGCGGATACGGAAAATACCCGCAAACGGCTGACCAAGGAATACGAAACTAACATGAAGTATCACATTCAGAGTTTCGCACTGGAAATTCTTCCAGTCCTGGATAACTGTGAACGGGCGTTGGCGCTGAAACCTGAGGATGCTGGTGACGAGAATTACCGCAAGGCATTTGAGATGGTATGGAAGCAGCTGACTTCTGCACTTTCCAAGGAAGGTGTCGAAGAGATTGAAGCACTGGGTCAG
The DNA here is from genome assembly GCA_017469355.1 of Solobacterium sp. Lineage (GTDB taxonomy): Bacteria > Bacillota_I > Bacilli_A > Erysipelotrichales > Erysipelotrichaceae > Bulleidia. The sequence goes on from JAFUGM010000014.1 coordinate 6,351, forward strand.
GAATTTGACCCGAACTGGATGCAGGCACTGATGAGTGAGTCTGTAGAAGGAGTGGAACCCAATCAGGTTACGGCTGTGCTGCAGAAAGGATACAAACTGAAGGATCGTCTGCTTCGGGCAGCGATGGTAAAGGTAAGCGAATAGGAGGAACTGTTATGAGCAAGATTATTGGAATTGACTTAGGAACAACCAACAGCTGTGCAGCTGTCATGGAAGGCAAGGAAGCCAAGGTTATTACAAACCCGGAAGGAAACCGTACAACCCCGTCGGTTGTCGCGTTCAAGAATGGGGAACGGATTGTCGGTGATGCCGCAAAGCGTCAGATGATCACAAACAAGAATACCGTTTATTCCGTCAAGCGGAAGATGGGAACGGATGACAAGGTCACACTGGAAGGAAGGGATTATACTCCGCAGGAAGTATCGGCGATGGTTCTTACCTACATCAAGAGCTATGCGGAAGCATATCTTGGTGAAAAGGTGGAGAAGGCAGTCATCACAGTCCCTGCATACTTCAATGATGCGCAGCGTCAGGCTACTAAGGATGCTGGACGCATTGCCGGCCTTGATGTTGTACGTATTATCAACGAACCGACCGCATCTGCCCTGGCATTTGGAATGGATAAGAACAATGCGAGTGAGCAGAAGGTTCTGGTCTATGACCTTGGCGGAGGTACATTCGATGTCTCGATCCTTGATATCGCTGATGGCACCTTCGAGGTTCTTTCCACCGCAGGTGATACACATCTTGGTGGTGATGATTTCGATAATGTCATCATTGACTGGCTCAATGACAACTTCAAGAAAGAACATGGCATTGATCTCAAGTCCGACAATATGACACTGCAGCGTTTGAAGGATGCGGCAGAGAAGGCAAAGAAAGACCTTTCGGGAATGGTCGAAGTTGAAATTTCTCTTCCGTTCATCGCTATGGCAAAAGACGGCAGCGGTGCCCTCAACCTTGAAGCAAAACTCAGCCGTGCCCAGTTTGACAATATGACAAAGTATCTGGTGGATAAGACCATGGTTCCGGTACGTCAGGCACTGAAGGACGCAAAGCTGTCTGCTGGTGATATTGACAACGTTCTTCTGGTTGGTGGATCCACCCGTATTCCGGCGGTTCAGGAAGCAGTCAGAAAAGAACTTGGCAAGGAACCGAATAAGAGTGTCAACCCGGATGAATGCGTTGCGATCGGTGCCGCAATTCAGGGTGGTGTCATCGCAGGTGATGTCAATGATGTGCTCCTGCTTGACGTTACACCGCTGTCACTTGGTATTGAAACGCTCGGTGGTGTCATGACAACACTGATTCCGCGCAACACCACGATTCCTACTTCCAAGTCACAGGTATTCTCTACGGCGGCAGATAACCAGCCGGCAGTAGATATCCATGTCCTGCAGGGTGAGCGCCCGATGGCAAATGACAACAAGACCCTCGGTAACTTCCAGCTTGACGGCATTGCGCCGGCACGTCGTGGTGTACCGCAGATTGAAGTCACCTTCGATATCGATGTCAACGGTATCGTTCATGTCAGTGCCAAGGATAAGGGCACTGGCAAGGAACAGTCCATTACCATAACCAATTCTTCCGGTCTTTCCGAAGATGAAATTGACCGGATGGTGAAGGAGGCTGAACTCCATAAGGCAGAAGATGACAAGCGGAAGGAAGATATTGAAACCCGCAATAAGGCGGAAGCCTTCATCAACCAGATTGATGAAACACTCAAGGCAGACAATGCGAATGTGACTGCCGAACAGAAGGCGGAAGTTCAGAAACTTCGTGATGAACTGCAGAAGGCAATTGATGACAATGATATGGATACGCTGAAGACCAAGCTGGATGCGCTGGAACAGGCGGCCAATGCGATGGCACAGCAGATGTATCAGAGCCAGGCAGCCGGTGCCGGGAATGCCGGCGCAGGAACTGCTTCCGATGATGATGTCGTCGATGCCGACTTCACGGAACGAAACTAAACGACATACAGCAGACAGATTCCCGGAGATACTTCTGGGAATCTGTCTTGTTGTAGGAATGAGTGGCTGCCGAACCAGTGAACCTGCTTCACCGATTGAAGCGGAGGAAGCAGTTGTAATAGAGGTGCACGAAGACTATCAGCAGTTCTATGGGCATAAGGTCAATGCCCCTTGCGATACAGCTCTTTATGAATTGAGTGATGAGGGCTTTGAGCGCTGTGGCTATGTGACAAGCGATGTGATTATTGATGTTGAACAGGGCATCGGAAACATGCTTCATATTACAGACAGTTCGCTTTATGTAAATGGAGATGATGTGACTGCCTCCGACCGGTGGTATCGAAATGATACGCGGCTTGTGCCATATGAAAAATGTATCGTGACGGAAACATCCTATGATCTGATCTCAGAGTCAGGGCAGGAAGTGCTGCATCTCTCGAATTCGAATCAGTATCCGGTGTATGTGCTGCCTGGTGAAGATGGCCGATATGGAGTTCGCTTCATGAATGCCATCTGGTATATTCCTGAAACTCAGGTGACGCAGGTCATTGTGACGGAAGGAGAACCCCAGAATCTTGCGGAGTCGATTCCCGTGCTGATGTATCACTTCTTCTACAGTGAAGAAGATGGTGGAAAACGGGTGGATGGAAACTATGTGGAAGTGAAGGAACTGGAGGAACAGCTTGCCTATATTTCCGCAAATGACTTTAACGCCTGCACCATGCGGGAACTGCAGTACTGGATGGAGGGACGCGGACAGCTTCCCGAAGGAAGTATCGCAATTACGATTGATGATGCGGATCCAAGTGTTCATCAGTACGCTATGCCGCTGTTTGTAAAATACGGGCTCCACGCAACGAATTTTGTCATCTGTGGGTGGCAGCCGCCAACCATGCCCTATGAACTCTGGGAGATGAGGGAAAATGGAATGGAGCTGCAGTCACACGGATTTCTTACCCATACCGGCGGATGTTCGGGTATGGGACATGGTGGTCTGCTTCAATGCATGGACCACACTGAAGGAGTGGAAGATACCATTCGCTCCTTCGAATATGTAGACGGTGGGTTTGTATACTGTTATCCGTTTGGGGATATCAATTCCCATGCGGAGTCCATCCTGAGGGATGCCGGCACGAAACTGGCATTTTCTACGCAGGGAGGGCGCATCACCCAATCCATGGATCCGCTCGCGCTTCCGCGGGTGCGGGTAACCGGAGGAGAAGGATTATCCGCCTTTGCGGCGAAGCTCAGCTAGGAGGTAATGTATGGCTGAAAAACGTGATTATTATGAGGTGCTTGGCATATCCAAGGGAGCCTCAGAAGATGAAATCAAGAAAGCATACCGGAAGCTTGCGAAGAAATATCATCCGGATGTGAATAAGGAACCGGATGCGGAAGAAAAATTCAAGGAAGTCAATGAGGCGTATGAAGTACTGAGTGACCCTCAGAAACGCCAGACCTATGACCAGTTTGGATTTGCGGGAATGGATGGTGCCGGATTCGGGAATGGGTATTCCGGGTTTACCGCTGGAGGATTTGATGATCTCGGTGATATTTTCTCATCGTTTTTCGGCGGCGATATGGGTGGCTTTGGAGGTCGTTCTTCCCGGGCGAATACTGGACCTGTACGCGGTGATGACATGCTGCGGAGGCTGGAGATTGACTTCATGGAGGCCTGCTTTGGCACAACCAAGACGATTCGTCTTCAGGTAGATGAAACCTGTTCTGCCTGCGGCGGGTCTGGTGCGGCATCCGCATCGGATATCGAAACCTGTAAAACCTGCGGTGGCCGGGGTTCGGTTCTTACCCAACAGCGTTCCATGTTCGGTGTTGTGCAGAGTCAGCGGGTATGCCCGGACTGCGGCGGAACCGGAAAGCGAATCCGTAAGGTCTGCCCACAGTGTGCTGGGAAGGGTTATGAAACTAAGACTCAGACCGTAGAAGTTCGTATTCCTAAAGGAATCAACAATGGACAGCGCTTGCGTGTTCCAGGAAAAGGTGCTCGTGGTGCTAATGGAGGGCCCAATGGGGATCTCTATCTTGAGATCTATGTAAAACCGCATGACAAGTTCATTCGGGATGGCAAGAATATTCTTCTTGAAATTCCGGTGACTGCGGTAGACGCAACTCTTGGGACAACCGTGGATGTGCCGACGATTAACGGTGAAGTAACGATGAAGATTCCGGCGGGAACGCAGGAAGGAACCCAGCTGCGTCTGAAGGGCGAGGGTGTTCCTGATTCCAGAGGTGGTAAGCCTGGAGATCAGTTATGTACGGTACGGATCCGCATTGATAAGAAATTAACAGCGAAGGAAAAACAGCTGTATGAACAGCTGCGTGATCTGGAAAACAAATCGGGGAAAGAAAATATCTGGGAACGGTTTAAAAATTCGTTCCGGAACTAAGAAAGGGAATCTGTTCCGCGGTATGCGGAGGAAGGAGGAACTTTTATGAATATTGAAAAAATGACAGAAGCGCTTCAGGCGCTGATTCTGGCGGCGATGACGCGGGCGCAGGAGAACTATAATGTGGAACTTGCGCCGGAACATCTTCTCATGGTCATGTTGGAAGACAGCGGACTGGATGGGATCTGGAGCCGGCTGAATATCGATAAGCAGGAACTTGCGGCGTTTGTAAAAGAGTATGAAGGACGTCTTGCGGTGGTTCCGGATTCCGATGGTCAGCCGATTCTGAACCGCTATATCGTAGAAGGCTATACCAAGGCGCTTGATTATATGAAACAGCAGGGCGATACTTACATGAGCTCTGCGGCGATGTTAATCGGAATGTTGAAAACCAACAGCGAAGTCTGCCGTCAGGTGAAGAAGAAATTCCGTTTTAACGAAAACGATGTGGAGAAGGCGGAAAATGAACGCCGCAACGGAATGAAGATGGACGAAAAAACAAATGAAAGTCAGCTGGATGCGCTCCAGAAATACGGGCGTGATCTGGTACAGGATGTTAAGGATGGTCATATTGATCCGGTGATCGGACGGGATGATGAAATTCGTCGGGTAATTGAAATTCTCTCCCGCAAAACAAAAAACAACCCGGTGCTGATTGGTGAACCGGGTGTAGGAAAAACTGCCATTGTCGAAGGCCTTGCGTGGCGGATTATGGAAAATGATGTGCCGCTGGGACTTTCCAATAAGCGTCTTATTGAACTTGATATGGGTGCACTGATTGCCGGAGCGAAGTACCGCGGCGAATTTGAGGAGCGCCTGAAAGGGGTTCTGGATCAGATCAGAAAAGCAGATGGCGAGATCATTCTCTTCATTGATGAGATTCATAATCTGGTTGGGGCCGGAAAGAGTGAAGGCTCCATGGATGCGGCGAATCTGTTGAAGCCGATGTTGGCAAGAGGAGAACTCAAGTGTATTGGCGCAACGACGTTTGATGAATATCGGAAGTATGTCGAAAAGGATCGTGCGCTGGAACGCCGCTTCCAGAAGGTTATGGTCAGTGAACCTACGGTGGAGGATACGATTGCGATTCTCCGAGGTCTGAAGGAACGCTTTGAAAGTCATCATCGGGTTCAGATCAGTGATGATGCGATTATTGCGGCCGCAAACCTGTCCAACCGCTATATTACGGACCGTTATCTTCCGGATAAGGCGATTGATCTGGTTGATGAGGCATGCGCTGGCCTGCGCGTGGAAATTGACTCCAAGCCGGAAGAGCTGGAAGAGATTTCCCGCCGTATCATGACCTTGGAAATCGAACTGACCTCCCTGAAAAAGGAGAAGGGCGATAAGGCTGCTGAGCGCAGGGAGGATATTGAGAAGGAACTGGCAACTCTGAAAGAACGGGAAACCTCGCTCAGTGATCAATGGCAGCGGGAAAAGGATGCGGTGGATCAGCTTGGACAATATCGTAAGGACCTGGAAGATGCACGTCTCCGCCTCAGTCAGGCTAAAAACGATGCGAATTATGAGCTTGCCTCAAAGCTTCAGTACGATACCATATACAATCTTGAAAAGAAGATTAAGGATGCGGAAGCCGCAGAACATCGTGGCTCTTTGATTCGCCAGGTCGTGGACGAAGAGATGATCGCCCGGGTAGTTTCCCGCTGGACGCACATTGAAGTTAATCGACTGATGTCTACCGAACGGCAGAAGATCCTGCACCTTCCTGAATTCCTGAAGGAACGGGTAATGGGGCAGGATGAAGCACTGCGTCTGGTCAGTGATGCGATCATGCGTTCGAAAGCACAGATTCAGGATGAAAATCGTCCTCTGGGAAGCTTCCTGTTCCTGGGACCGACTGGTGTTGGTAAGACAGAAGTCGCCAAGGCTTTGGCTCAGCAGCTGTTTGATGATGAAGGCCGGATTGTGCGGATCGATATGTCGGAATACATGGAGAAATTCAGTGTATCCCGGCTGATTGGGGCGCCTCCGGGATATGTTGGATACGATGAAGGGGGTCAGCTTACCGAAGCGATCCGTCGGAATCCGTATTCGATCATCCTGCTGGATGAAGTGGAAAAGGCGCATCCGGATGTATTTAATGTCTTACTGCAGATTCTCGATGATGGCCGGGTCACTGATTCCAAGGGTGTCGTGGTGGATTTCAAGAACACGATCATCATCATGACAAGCAACCTTGGATCGCAGTATGCGTTTGAAACAGATCTGGATCAGCGTGAAGATGATTATCGGGCAGAGGTGAATCGGTTCTTCAAGCCGGAGTTTGTCAACCGGATTGATGAGGTGATTGTCTTCAACGCATTGAGCACGAATACGATGAAGCAGATCGCCGACAAGTTCCTGAATCAGCTGAGGGAGCGTCTTGCGGAGAAGGATATTGAGCTTGAAGTAACGGACGATGCGAAGAATAACATTATTCTTTACGGTACGGATCCTTCCTTCGGTGCCCGTCCGATGAAACGCCATATTCAGCGTAATATCGAGACTCTTGTCGCAAGGAAAATTCTCGAAGATCCTGCTATTGCCGGTCATACGATCGTGGTGGATAGCGAAGAAGGCGAATATACGGTAACGGTAAAGGGAACCGCGTCCATGTCTTAATCGGAATGCATATCTGGAAACGGGTATGCATTTTTCCATATGCGCGAATTATAATATAGGACGTCAGGAAAGGAGAGACTTATGTATCAAATCCATGATCTGTATGATCTTGAACACACACTTGCGAAATCCTATCTGGAACAGTTTACGTACCCCTGGGAGGCGTTAAAGGGCATTAAGGAATTCATCCTTGCGCTAGGGCCAACCCTTGGGGAGGAATATGAGGAGAGGGAAGAGAACGTCTGGGTTCATAAAACCGCAACGGTATTTCCTTCCGCCTATCTTGGCAGTCCATGCATTATCGGGCCGAATACGGAAGTTCGTCACTGTGCTTTTATCCGAGGAAGTGCACTGGTTGGGGCGGATTGTGTTGTTGGAAACTCGGTTGAACTTAAGAATGTGATTCTCTTTGATCACGTACAGGTTCCTCATTATAACTATGTCGGTGACTCCATTCTCGGTTATTACAGCCATATGGGTGCCGGCTCGATCACTTCCAATGTGAAGAGCGATAAAACGCTTGTCGTATTCCATGGCCCGGATCAGAAGATCGAAACCGGTCAGAAGAAGTTCGGTGCGATGCTGGGAGATCATGTGGAAGTCGGATGTAATTCCGTATTGAATCCCGGTACTGTCATTGGCCGCAATTCCAATATCTATCCGACGAGTTGTGTCCGTGGATTTGTGCCGGAAGGTTCCATCTGGAAAACTCATACCGGAGAAATCATTGAAAAACAGTAATATCATGAAGTCTCTTCGTTCTCTTGCGGAGGGACTTTTTCTATCCGATGCTGTTGGATTCCCTTATAATTAGGAAAAGGAGTTTTTATGGTTCAGGAGAATATTGCGGCAGTTAACCGTCTGAAACTGCAGCGGCTTGCGAAGAAACTGGAGAACAACAATTTCGCAGTCACGCTGGTAGAGACAAAGGAGGAAGCAGCTGCCTTTATTCAGGGAGCGATTCCTGAAGGAAGTTCCGTTGGTGTTGGAGGAAGTGTAACGCTGGATGAGCTTGGGCTCATTGACTGGCTGAGACAGCAGCCGGGAATCCGGTTTATTGATCGTTATACTATGGAAGACAAAAAGCAGGCCTTCCGGGAAAGTATGTTTGCGGATGTATATCTGATGAGTTCCAATGCCATTACGATGGATGGCTATCTGTACAATGTCGATGGAAACGGAAATCGTGTTGCGGCTCTTATCTACGGTCCGGATCAGGTTTATGTGATCGCTGGTGTCAATAAGGTGGTCCGCGATCTTGAAGACGCAAAGCATCGTGTAGAGCAGATTGCGGGTCCGGTCAACAATGTGCGTCTGAACAAGGATAACCCATGTGTGAAGCTGGGAGAATGCGCGCATTGTAATCATGCGACAACGATATGTAATCAGTATGTAATTTCCCGCCGTAGTGGAACGAAGGGCCGGATTCATGTGGTTCTGGTTAATGAGGAACTGGGGTATTGATCTATGAGTGTATTCAGTAATGTCATTCTGATCGTAATGTTTACAGCCATTGCGATCTGGCTGTTTCATGGCTGGTATAAAACCAGAAATCTGAAGTATAAGGACAAGCAGTGGACAACGGGGCGGATTCTGTTTCTGATTGCTGGAATTCTGTGTGTGCTGACCGCGTTTGTCTACAGCACTCTGTTGGATTGGCTGCGGCTGATTACGATGATGTTATGTGTTGTCGGTTTCCTGTTACTGCGGGATGGCGTAGGGGACGATGGACTGGCGGTGCTTGGAAAGCTTACACCGTATTCCAATATTCGGGCCTATGACTATGGAGACTATAAGAAAGAGTTTCGAGTCTATGCGATTACCAATGACTCGGATGGAAGTGATCCGAATGTGATTGTGTCGTTAACGAAAGAAGAGAAGGAAGAAGTCATCCGATATCTGAAGAAGATGATGGGAAAGAAATATACCCGTCTGAAGAAAGGATAATTCTATGAGTGAAATTAAAGTACAGCCTTATATCCCCGATGAAGATTATGACAATCCTGCCATGGTTACCGATTTCTATGAATTCACCATGGCCAACTGTCTGTTCCTTCATGGCTATAAGGACACCATCATGGTGTTTGACATGTTTTTCCGTGATAACCCGGATGACCAGGGATATGCGATTTCCTGTGGCCAGCATCGTCTGGTTAAGTTCCTTCTGAACTATCACTTCAATGAGCAGGATCTGGTATGGCTTCGCTCCAAAGGTATGAGCGAAGAGTTCTGTGATTACCTTCGTACCTATCGCTGGAAGGGCGATGTCTATATGTTGAGAGAAGGCACCGTCTGCTATCCGCAGGTACCGATGGTACGGATTGAATGTGATATGGTCGGAGCGATTCTGATCGAAACCTATCTGCTTCAGACGATGAACTTCCATTCATTGATCGCAACCAAGGCAACCAAAATTTCCGGTCTTTCGATTCATCAGCCGCGGAATGTCATGGAGTTCGGCACCCGCCGTGCCCAGGGCGCCAGCGCTGGCAATGATGGTGCCTATGCGGCAATTCTTGGTGGATGTGTCGGTACGGCAAACTGCCTGGCAGAAATGAAATATGGGCCGGATGTCAAAGCAGTCGGTACGATAGCTCACAGTTTCATTGAATTCTATCCGAGTGAACTGGAAGCCTTCCGTGCCTATGCGGATACCTATCCGGAGAACGTATCACTGTTGTTGGATACCTATAACATCTTTGAGTCGGGACTTCCCAATATGATCAAGCTGGATGATGAGCTGATTGCCAAATATCCCAATGATCCGAATCGGCGTGTCAAGAGTGCCCGGATTGACTCTGGTGACCTTGCCCGCGGATACAAGCGTCTGCGCAAGGCACTCGATAAGGCAGGCAAGCCATATATCAAACTTGTCGCATCCAACAGCCTTGATGAAAAGAAGATGGCAAATATGGAGTTGTATGAAGATGCCCACTTTGACTCTTATGGCGTAGGCGAAAAGCTGATTACCAGTGCGACTGATCCGGTATTTGGCGGCGTCTATAAACTCGTTGCGGTAAAGGAAGCTGACGGCAGCTATACCCCGAAGATGAAGTGCTCGGATACCGTATCCAAAGCGATCATCCCTGGCAAGCTTATGGCATGGCGCGTCTTCGATGAAGACGGAAAGGGACAGTGTGACATCATTGCGATGGATGATGAAGTGATTGAAAGCGGTGTTCCGATTACTGTAGTCAACCTCGATCCCGATGCGTTTGACACCCATAAGACCATTGTTCCGGTTCATGTGGAACGGATCCTTGTGCCGCATATCATCAATGGTGAACTGGCAATTGATCTGCCAACCATTGCCCAGAAAAAGGATTATATCCGTGAGCAGCTGGAACATCGGGTATGGGAGTCAGAACTTCGTCCAGAATTCCCACATAAACATTATGTAGACCTCACGATTAAAGTTGCGGAATGCCGGGAAGCGATGTATAAGCGTCTCCACGGAGGAAACATTTGACCCGCGCAATTGTATTTGGCGGGGCGTTCAACCCGCCCACAAACGCGCATGTGTCGTTAGGGGAATATGCCTTGAGAGCTGTTGGGGCAGAGTGTGTGATTTACGTTCCCACCAAGCAGTCCTATGTGGCGGATATTCAGAAGAAAGAGTATGTCTTTACCGATGAAGATCGTCTGGAGATGCTGGAAACCCTGGCCAGTCAGCGGGAATGGATGATAGTCTCGGATCATGAGATCCGTTCGCTTCAACAGCCTCGTACCTATGAGACGCTCTGCTATCTGAAAGAGAACGGCTATGAACCGACTCTGCTGTTTGGGTCGGACAAGCTGCCGGAGCTTGAACATGGGTGGCGTTATGTAGAAGAGATCTGTAAGGAATTTGGCATTGTCTGTATGAAACGCAGTACGGATGAGCCGGAAGTGCTGATCGAACAGGATCCATATCTTAAGACATTACAGCCTTATATCACAATCCTTGAAACCCCTGATTCCACAAAGGGTGTCTCGAGCACAGCGGTGCGTGTTGCGCTCCATGAAATGATGGAGGGATATCAGAATATCCGCGCCAGTGTTCCGGAAGAACTCATGAATCTGTTAATGAACCATATGAAAGAGGAAACAAGCCTATGAAAAATCGTATGATCAAAGTCGCTGCGGTCATTCCATCCCTGCGGGTGGGAGATGTTTCATACAACACCCAGGAAATCATCCACGCCATGAAACAGGGAAAGGACTGTGGTCTGCTGGTCTTTCCGGAATTATGTATTTCCGGGTATACCTGTGCCGATCTGTTTCATCAAACTGTACTCCTGAAGGCATGTGATGAAGCACTTGGGGCGATTGCGAAGGCATCGGTTTCCTTAAAGGGACTGACAATTGTAGTGGGTCTGCCGGTTCGCTATGACAATTGTCTCTATAATGCGGCGGCAGTCATTTCGGAAGGAACGATTGCCGGGCTCATTCCCAAGTCCAATATTCCTTCCTACAGTGAGTTCTATGAACTGCGCTGGTTTACCCCGGGTAAGCAGATCCGAGGAAAAACGCTGGAGATTGGCGGTCAGCTGGTTCCGTTTGGAGTTGATGTTCTGGCGGAAGATTCCGTCAGCGGGGCAGTGCTCGGCGTAGAAATCTGTGAAGATCTCTGGGTGCCGGATCGGCCAAGTACGCATGCGAGTCTTGCGGGAGCGAATCTCATCGCAAACCTTTCTGCCAGTGATGAAGTGATCGGGAAGGCGGATTACCGCAGAAATCTGGTTCTTCATCAGAGTGCAGACTGCTATTGCGGGTATGTTTATACCAGTGCAGGAACCGATGAATCTTCCACAGATCTTGTGTTCTCTGGACACTCGATGATTGCGGCGAATGGAAAGATGCTGAAGGAAATCATCTATCCTGTGCGTCCAACCCGCATTGAAGGAATCATTGATCTTGAGATGGTGGAATATAACCGAATCCATCAGAATACATTTGACAATGAAGGGAATGACGATTACCGTCGCATACCGGTTCATATCAAACCGCTGGGCGGATATACGAATCGTTCGGTAGACACTCTGGCAAAGAAACTGACGAGAGAAGACTGGACTGTTTCCCGCATGCCGTTTGTGCCAGGGGATGATAACGAACTGGCGGAACGTTGTGCCAGAATTCTGGAGATTCAGGCGAATGGTCTTGCGACGCGGGTACGTGCCACTGGCATACATACCCTGGTGATTGGAGTTTCCGGGGGTCTAGATTCTACACTTGCTTTACTTGTATGCAATGAGGCAAGAAAACTTGTCCCGGATATCCGTATCATTGCCTATACGATGCCATCCAAAGGGAATACAAGCGATCGTACCTACCGCAATGCGATGGAGTTAATGAAATGCCTGAAGGCGGAAATTCGTGAAATTGAGATCGGTGCGCCAGTAAAGGAACACCTGATCGTAATCGGTCATGGCGGAACCTATCAGGGCGAGGGAGATACCACCTACGAAAATGCCCAGGCAAGAATGCGCACCTATATCCTGATGGATGCCGCGAATCTTGAAAATGGTCTGGTCGTAGGAACTGGTGATCTTTCTGAACTGGCATTAGGCTGGTGCACATATAATGGAGATCACATGTCCATGTATGGAGTAAACGGTTCGGTGCCTAAGACACTGGTTCAGTACATCTGCCGGGCATATGCACTGACCTGCGGGAATAAGAAACTGAAGGATGTTCTGCTTGATATTGTCGGAACTCCGATTTCTCCGGAGCTTACTCCGAATCAGAAGGGAGCCATTGCGCAGAAGACGGAGGAAAAGATCGGGAAATATGATCTGAATGACTTCTTCCTGTACTACCTGATGCGGTGGGGCTTCGAACCGGAAAAGATCCTGCTTTATGCGATGATCGCATACAATGAACTGGATAAAGAAGAGATCCGTACTGCTTTGACACGATTCCTGAATCGTTTCTTCCACCAGCAGTTCAAACGGAGCTGTCTGCCGGATGGACCGAAAGTTGGTACGGTAACCCTGAGCCCGCGCGGTGACTGGCGCATGCCGAGTGATGCCTGCGTGAACCTGTGGATGGAAGCTCTCAAGAACGCTTAAAGTGAACTGACGCTGTGCTCTGCGCACGGCGTTTTTTTTGTCTGGTCTTTGATATAATAGGACACGCTATGAAAACTGCGATCTGGGATTACAACGGAACGATACTGGATGATGTGAGCCTTTGTCTTGATGTGGAACGATTCATGTTAAGGGAGCGAGGAATGTTTTCCGAATATACCGAAGACGACTATCGTGATCTGTTCTGTTTTCCGGTTTATGACTACTATCTGAAACTTGGGTATACCTTTGAACAGGAAACCTATGAAGAGGTATCCGTGGAATTTAATGAATTGTATGACACCGGATTCGCCCGGTGTGGTTTATGCGAAGGCGTGCTTGAAACACTTCAGAAACTGAAGGAATTGGGGTATCGGAATGTGATTGTCTCCGCGTGCCGCCAGGATAAGCTGTTAGCGCAGACAGAGCGTCTTGGAATCGATGGATTCTTTGAAGAACGTCTTGGCATTGATAATGATCTTGCGGCATCCAAGATAGAGATGGCCAGAGCCTGGATGAAGCGGGCAGAAATCAATCCCGAGGATTGTATTTTTATCGGTGACACGCTTCATGACAAGGAAACTGCAGATGCGATTGGTGTAAGCCGTTGTATTCTCGTTGCGGGAGGGCACCAGAGTTATGAAGTGCTTTCCTGCGGTTGTGATCATGTGGTGAGGTCATTGAGGGAGATATCATTTTGAAGTGCCCGAATGAAAAGCGCTGCGGCGCCTGCACAATGATTTCAACTTCCTACCCTGAGACACTTCATAAAAAGCGGAAACGTATCATGAAGCTGTACCCGGGTCACGAAGTGGAACTGGTGCGCGGTATGGAAAATCCATTTCATTATCGGCATAAGGTATACGCGACCTTTCATGGTTCAAAGAACCGTTCTCTTACTGCTGGCCTGTATCAGGAACACAGTCATAATGTGATTGATTCCTCCGCATGTCTGATTCAAAACGAAACAGCCAATCAGATCATTGCGGATGTCACCGCAATCGCCGAAGACATGCATATTCATGCGTATCATGAAGATACCGGAAGCGGTGTTCTGCGTCATCTTTATGTACGGGTATCTCATGCGTATGGAACGGTGATGCTGGTGATTGTGATTGGAAGCCGACAGCTTCCTGGTGCTTCTGTATTCGTAAAGCGTATTCGTGAGTTGCATCCGGAAATTGAAACGATAATTCTGAACTATAATTCCCGACGAACCTCGATGGTGCTGGGTAAAACATCCAGAGTTCTGTATGGACCAGGATATATTTTTGATGAACTTTCGGGCTTCTGTTTCCGCATCTCACCGCAATCCTTTTTTCAGGTGAATCCCGAACAAACAGAAGTCCTATATCAGACTGCGCTTGAACTGGCAGATCTTACAGGGAAGGAGTCTGTATTGGATGTCTGTTCCGGAATTGGGACGATAACCCTCCTTGCCAGCCGACATGCGAGATCTGCAATCGGAGTCGAATCGGTTCGCCAGGCAGTTGAAGACGCAAAAGATAATGCGGTATTAAACCGGGTATCCAATGTTAAGTTTATCTGTGACGATATACAGAACTACGTTCGTTATAACCGAAATCAGTTTGATGTGATCATTGCGGATCCGCCAAGAAGTGGATTAGGTGTTTCTGTATCGAAGGCATTAGCTGAGTGTGGGGCACAGCGAATTGTCTATATTTCCTGTAATCCTGTGACACAGGCGCAGGATTGTGATGTGTTAAAAAAAGCGGGTTACAGTATTGAAAAAATCGTGCCGGTAGATCTCTTCTGTTTTACGGATCACGTGGAGACCGTCTGTTTACTAACTCATACTTCAGAAACCGTGACGATTTCGCGTCCTTTGCGGACGGGGATCTGAAAAACTACGTGCTTTTCAAAGGGGCATTGATCGACTTCCGATTGTTTTACGGCTTGGAGGAACACAACCTGAAGCTGCTCGACAAGTATGTGTGGCTTCTGGGGAAAGGAACGATATTCCGAGCTGAAGTAGAAAAGTAAATTCCACTTCAGAAATCGAAAAAAAGAAGTGGAAATAAGTCTTACAGAAACAGTGCATATCGAGGGATATGCATTGTTTATGTTGGTGGAAATAAGAAGGTAAGGTAGAATAGTACCTGTAAGCAGACCACTTTGAGGTATGACAAAAAGAAGTGAAATCAAGGCTTTCAATCAATCGAGAAGACTAAATTCCACTTCCGATTCGTATGGTGAGGAGCCGATGGG
>JAFUGM010000079.1 GCA_017469355.1 Solobacterium sp.
AGGAGTTGTAATGATTCTTTTCTGGCTCATCTTGATGATTACTGTGTTTCTGCGTCTTCGTAAAAACAAAGCAGATCTGCTGTCATTCGTTCTCTTTTGGGTTATAGGCTTGGTAGGGTGTCTCATCTATGTGTGTTATATCATTTGACTAACACTTCGTTAACGATGTCAGGAACCCTCGAATACATGGGCGGTGGCCTTGAACGAATCTTTAGGGTACATCGTTCTATTTATGTGTATAGACAGAAAATACGATGCGGAAATCATGTATCACTGCGATGATGATATTCTCAGCATCACACCGCAAGCGTCGTCTTCTCTTGGCATATGTGGAGAGTGAAATGCCAAGTTCAATGTGATTACAAATCGCGAACATGAGATCCGACGTGTTTTATCGCTTAAGCCTGAATACGAAAATGAAACCATCGCTGCACTTAGTGAACTGACCTCAGAATGGTAGTTATAGAGGAGGAGAGTTATGCCAACGTTTGACTTTAAGAAGGAATATAAGGAATTTTATCTGCCAAAGAATACGCCATCCATTGTGACGGTGCCGTCAATGAACTATATCGCAGTTCGAGGGAAGGGAGATCCAAACCAGGAAGATGGCGAATATAAGCGGGCGATTGGTCTGCTGTATGGCATCGCATATACGATCAAGATGAGCCGGAAGGGCGATCATCAGATTAAAGGGTATTTTGATTTTGTTGTACCTCCGTTGGAAGGATTCTGGTGGCAGGATGGAGTAACAGGTGTGGACTATGCCCATAAGGATCAATTCCATTGGATCTCGGTAATTCGGCTGCCGGAATTTGTGACGAAAGCGGAGTTTGATTGGGCGGTAAATGAAGCAACCTCAAAGAAGAAACAGGACTTTTCCAGTGTAGAGTTCTTTTCATATGAGGAAAGTCTTTGCGTTCAGTGTATGCATATTGGCTCATATGATGATGAACCGGCTACTGTGGAATTAATGCATAACTACATGAAGGAACAGGGATATGAACTCGACATTACAGATCAGCGTCTCCATCATGAGATTTACCTTTCTGACGCAAGGAAGGTCTCACCAGAGAAATTGAAGACTGTCATCCGACATCCGATCAAAGAGGTTAGATAACATCCTGATTTGATCAGGAGGATAAGCGTACGTTTATCAATGCGTTGCGGGAATGTTAAGTTATGTTGCTTGCGCAATGATGTGAATATGTCCAGGATGATTGTGATCGGAGGCGAGTAGGATGTTGAGTGAGAATATAAGAGTTATCCGAAAAAAGAGGGGGCTTTCTCAGGAAGAACTCGCAGTGAAATTGAATGTTGTCCGACAGACGATTTCCAAATGGGAGAACGGTTTGTCAGTGCCAGATTCGGAACTGCTGCTGAGGCTGTCTGATGCGCTGGATACTCCAGTGAGCAAATTACTGGGAGAAACGGTTGAACCAGCCGAAGCAGATGATCTGAAGGTCATCTCGCAGAAACTGGAAGTGATTAATTACCAGCTTTCCTTACAACAACAATCAAAGCGGCGGATTACTAAGTTGTGTTTTCTTGTATGCGCACTGAGCATTGTTGTTTTGACAATTCTCTTATATTACCTGAACAGTTCATATCTGGAATGGGATTATCAGGATGTGGAAACTGCGGTTCTGGGTGTTGCGTTTCACTCATTGGAATGGATGTTCATTCGAATTGCCCCGGTGATCCTGATCGGATCGATTGCCGGATTGATTTTCACAAAGAGGAACGCAATGTGAAGCGGGCAGTTGAATCGATTATTGTTCTTCTGCTTACGTTAGGCTTGATTGGCTGTACAAAATTCAATGGATCCTCCAAAGCTGCAGATGATGAAATCAAGCTGCTGATTCATCTTGATCTGAAAGAAGATATTGGTTTATTGATTCTTGATATTAACGTAAATGGGGTTGAAACCACCGGCGGGATCTCCACTGTAGACAGAACCATGTTGAAACAGGATGAACTGTTATATTGGTCGCTGTATAAACGGGAATATGAGAATCCGGAAGGTATGGCCAATGTATCGATTCGCTTCCGTATCATCACAGAATACTGTGATCCAAACTATGAGAATGAATATCCGGAAGAACTTACTGTATTGTTGGAACCGCTCTTATTGAGTATGGACTTTGGGACGGATTGTCATATTACAATCACCGGAGATCACCGCAATGGATATATGGCGATCCTGGATCAGCCTTAATGATCCTTCCATGATAAAAAGGCACCCTGTGAATGATCGACAGGGTGTTTTGGATATTAATCGGAATACTCGTTATGTTTCAAACGGTAGAGGACGACTTCCGCATTTGCCAGGAATCGCTTATCTTCAATTGTTGTGCCAACTCCATTCGAGATATCGAGGATGAACTGATCATCGATGTCATGTTTTCCTCGGAAGTACAGTTCTGCCATTTCCGGTGTATAGAGTGCGCCGACGCCCCAGTATACCTGACCGCCATGACTGTGTCCGGCAATCATATAGTTGGTAAGATCTACCGGGACCTGTTCCGCAAGATCCGGGGTATGAGACAGTACGATGTTATATCCGGTGCGGCCGACATTCGCAAAGGCGGCAGAGATATCAGGATTTCCATATAATCCAGAGTCGAGACCGGTAATGGTAATGGACCCGCTTCCGCCATTCCGTACCAGTACGCTGCTGTTGACTAACAGTTCAAAGTCACATTCAAACAGAACCTCACGCAATAGTTCAGGGAGCTCCGGGAAGCGATAGTCAAAGTCACCTAATACCGCGAACTTTCCAAGCGGTGCCCGCATGGAAGAGAAATACGTTTGAATGAGTTCTGCACTTTCTTCAGAAAGGGGCGCGTCCTGATCAAAGAGATCTCCGCCAAAGAGAATGACGTCCGGGCTCAGGGAGTTGATGGTATCCGTCAGCTTACTCAGACGTTCTTCATCCATATAGGTTCCATAATCGAGATCTGAAAAATAAAGAATCGTCACATCATTCATCTGTTCGGGAATAAAGACCGAACTCAGTGTCTCATAACGCACCTGATACCGTTTGGGGGCAGTGACGGTGACGTCATACCAAATAGAAACCGCAAGAATACTGAGTATTACTAATGCGGATAAGATATAGCTCAGGATCTGTTTTGCCCGTTGTTCCATCTCCGTAATCCTATCATGTAATGATATAATCATTCCATAGGACAAACGCTTATGAAAGACACTTATTTATTCTCCTATGATGTGTTATTTGAAGGGAAGGAACCTTCCAATGGAGCAGTGGATCTGCTCAAGAATCTTGCGCGGGCAGGACGCTCGTTTCTGATTCTGACAGACCGTTCCTGTTACAGCCGGCAGCGGCTTGCGGAAAAGCTGTATGAAGCAGGATTTCCGCTGTTTTCTGAAGAGGTGTTCTATACCTCTGCCATGGCTGCGGTAGATGCGATTGTCAAGAATTATCCGGAACGGAACTATGCGTCCTATATCGGAAATGATGCGATGAAGGATCTGCTTGAGGCGGGCGGATTTCAGTTAGGTTCTGGCAAACCTGACTGGGTGTTTATCGGTGAAAACCGACAGGCGTCTTATCAGGACTACAGTGACGCATTGCAGGCAGTAACTTCAGGTGCGACGATCGTCTCTGTCAGTGATCGGGCTGTGCTCAATGACCGGGGGAAACAGGAACCAGGGCCTGCCAGTATCACTATGATGCTGGAATATGCATCAAGGAAGGAATCGCTGGTGTCCGGGTGGTCGAGTCCCGTGATGGTAAAAAAGGCCGTACGGTATATCGGTGCGAAAAAAGAAAACACGGTATTCATCAGTGCGGATCTGGATAAGGAGATTTCCTCTGCCCAGAATGCAGGGGTGGACACCGTATTTGTGCTGAACGGGAAACAGATTGACCTCAATGAAAGTAAGGTCAAGCCAACGTTTGTCGTAGATACATTACGTGGATTGTTTAAATAATGCACAGCGTTTAAGAAATTCTGAAGCGACCGCAGTCTGTTCGGGACTCTCTGGCATCATCTCTGGATGCCATTGAACCGCTATGACGTGGTCGTTTTCCATTGCTTCTATAATTCCATCCGGAGAATAGGCGGTTACCTGAAATACAGGTGATGGGGTATCAACTGCCTGATGGTGGAGACTGTTGACAAATGTGGTCTTGCCAAAGAGACGATACATCAAAGAACTAGGAACACAGCTGATCATATGGTAGGAACCATCGGGTTGAATATGTTCTTTGTCATTGAGCTGATTGTGTTCGGTTTCATTCAGGGAGGGGATATCTTCAATTAAGGTTCCGCCTTCTGCCACATTGATTACCTGCATTCCCCGGCAGACGCCAAGGATTGGCTTTCCTGCGTCTTTAAACGCCTGATAAAGCAAGATATCAGACGCATCGATCTCCTTTGGGCAATAGTCGGTTCCTTCGTGCCTCTCCCAGCCAAAGCGATCTGGATCCATATCCGCACCACCCGTGATTAATAATCCATCACATAACTCTGCGTAGGATAGCGCATCACGTTCATCCACCGCTGGTAACAGTACGGTAAGTACATCAGGATCGGCTGCCTTCAGCCAATCGGTATCAAGCTTATTTCCGTAATAAGCGTCCAGGGTATATTGTTTTGTCATTCTTGAAGTAATCCCAATTAACATGAGCGGTGTTCTCCTTACTGTCATCCTACCATGGCTGCCGCATTGCGTGGGGATTCTTTGGAATGCTATAATTGCGCCATTGAAAGGAAGGGATGACAGTTGGATATTACGCAAACCGGCACATCACAGGATGAGCCTTCAGGGAGGGCTTTACAATGAATCAGTTAAGCAATTCTACACTGACCATTGCCATGGTCATTCTGATTCTGCTTTCCGGACTGTTTTCCGCTACCGAAACCGCTTATTCCAGTTCGAGCCGTATTCGCCTTAAGGCAATGGACCATAAAGGGGCGGATGGTGTTCTTGAGATACTGGAAGACTTTGATAAATTCATTTCTACAGTTCTGATAGGAAATAATATCGTTAATATCCTTTCCGCAACGATCGGAACAATTCTTTTTACGCGCATCTACGGAGATAACGGTGCCTTGATTTCCACCATTGTTCTGACGGTTGCTGTGCTGTTATTCGGAGAAATCGCTCCTAAGACCATAGCGAAGCAGAATCCTGAGAGTTTTGCGATTGGAACGCTGGGTCTTGTGCGGGTGAGTGAATTTCTTCTTACGCCATTATCCTTATTGTTTGGTGGATGGCAGTGGATTGTCTCTCATGTGATACGAATTGAGGAAAATGAAAGCGATATTTCGGATGAATTAATCACCATGGTTGATGAGGCGGAGAAGGAGGGAGATCTTGAAGCGCATGAATCTGATCTCATCTCAGCCGCGATTGAATTTAATGACCTTGATGTGAAGGATGTATTGACTCCACGCGTTAATGTCATGGCAGTCAATATCACAATGTCGATCGAAGAGGTGGAAAAACTGTTCCGGCTGAACTCCTTTTCGCGTCTTCCGGTATATGAAACCTCGATTGACAATATTGTCGGGGTTATTCATGAAAAGGATTTCTACAGCATGTTATATGCGGATAAGGAACGCCGCTATCTGCGCCGGATTATCAAGCCGGTCATTTATACCAGTGAAAATGTGAAGATCAGCAGTCTTCTCAAACAGCTTCAGAAAGCAAAACTGCATCTTGCGGTTGTGTTGGATGAGTATGGCGGGACTGCCGGAATCATCACGATGGAAGATATCATTGAAGAACTGGTTGGGGAGATCTATGACGAACATGATACGGTGACTGAGTATTATGAGCAGATTGATGACCATACCTACCTTGTTAAATGTACAGCGGAAATCGATGACATGATGGAACGGTTCGGTGTGGAATATGACGAAGATGAATATGATTTCATCACCGTCAGTGGATGGGTAATTCATGAACTGGATCGGATTCCCCAGGTGAATGATTCGTTTGATTACCGTAATCTTCATGTGACAGTGACCCGGGCAGACCAGCGCAAGGTAAATGAGGTTCGCGTGGAAATCATGAATGAGGGAGATGAGGGCTGATGCAGGAATACTTTGTGGAAGGAGAGTATCTCCCAGGCGATGTGATTGAACTTCCTGCGGATAAGGCCCATCATGCGTTTCGTGTGTTGAAACTGAATCATGAAACCGTACGGCTGGTGCGGGATGGCACAGGTTTTTTCGCTGAAGCTTATCAGGAAAACGGCAGGGGCCTTGCCCGGATTATTGAACAGGATGTCTCGATCAATGAGCTCCCGGTATCGGTAACTCTATGCATGGCACTGATTCGGCGTGAGAAGTTTGAACTGGTCTTACAGAAAGCGTGCGAGCTTGGGGTATCCCGTATCGTTCCATTTGAGTCTTCCCGTTGTGTCGTTCATGATAAGGCAGACCGCTCAAAGAAACAGACTCAGCGGCGGAATGCGATTCTGCTTGAGGCAAGTGAACAATGTAAACGAAATCTGGTTCCTGTATGCGAAGAACCGGTTTCATTTTTAGAGTTAAGAAACTATCGATCAGAAATGAATCTTGCGGCATATGAGGCAGCTGATCATACCGATCTCCGCATTTTTTCGTTGCCTGAGGCTTCTTCTGTTACGGTTGTAATTGGTCCGGAAGGCGGCTTCAGCCAGGAAGAAATGCGGTGGTTATCGGATCAGGGGTTTTCTGTCATAACACTTGGAAATCGAATTCTAAGGGCAGAGACGGCTGCGATCACCGCATGTGCATTACTTGGAGAGCGATATTCATGAAGTGCTCATTGATCAATCTTGGCTGTAAGGTGAATGCCTACGAGACCGAAAGCATCGGACGGATGCTGGAAGAAGAAGGATATGAACGGGTGGAAGTTGGTGAACCCTCTGATGTAACGGTGATTTTTACCTGTGCTGTTACCAATACTGCCGCCGCAAAGAGCCGGAAGATGATTCATCGTGCCCGGCGTATGAATCCTGATGGGGTGATCTGCGTAGCAGGCTGCTATGCCCAGATCGAACCGGAGGTGCTGGAAGATGCGGACGTGTTAGTAGGAAGTGCACATAAGCGCATGATTCCAGAGTATATCCGTCAGTTTCAGGAAACTCATATTCCGGTGCGTGATCTCAGTGATCCAAGTGCAGATGGATTTGAAACACTGTTGACGGATCGCTTTGCGGATCGCACGCGTGCTTTTTTGAAGATTCAGGATGGCTGTAATCAGTTCTGCACGTACTGCATTATTCCATTTGCCCGTGGCAGAGAGCGTTCCATGGCTCCGGATACGGTGATTGAAGAGATCCGCAGGATCAGTGCCTCACATTCGGAAGTGGTACTTGCGGGTATTCATACGGGCCGCTATGGGAAGGAATATGGCATTACGCTTACCCAATTGATGGAACGGATCTTAAAAGAGGTGCCGGAATTACAGCGGCTGCGCATTTCTTCCATTGAAGTAACAGAACTGAGCGGTGAATTCCTTGATCTTATGGAACGGGAACCGCGGATTGCCCGCCATCTTCATATTCCGCTTCAATCCGGATCTGACATGGTATTAAAACGAATGGGACGGCCCTATACGACAGCGGACTATCTCAAGCGGATTCAGGAAATTCGCCAGCGGATCCCGGATATTTCCATCTCTACCGATCTCATGGTGGGATTTCCAGGCGAAAGTGAGGAAGCGTTTGAAGAGGTGCTGGCATTTGTAAGAAGATGTGAATTCTCTTTCCTCCATGTATTCCCATTCAGCTTACGGAAAGGGACAGCGGCAGAACATCTTGATGGACATGTGGATCCCCAGGTCAAGAAACAGCGGGCAGCCCGCTGTATTGAACTGTCGAACGAATTAAAGGAACGTTATATCCAATCCATGTTGGGGAAGGAAGTAGTGATTCTTACAGAAACGGAAACTTCCGGTTATACTGGCGAGTATCTGGAGGCGGTGTTATCCTCACCCATGGCGAAAGGACGAATGGTGAAGGCCGTTCTAACTTCCTATAACAACGGTATACTTGAAGCAGAAGGGAGTGGTTACCTTGAAACTGAATGAACTGTTTGATCAGGTCGGAGATATTGAAATACGGAGTCTTATGGCAGACAGCCGGAAGAAGCGGCCGGATTCAATTTTCTTCTGTGAGAAAGGAATGATGAATGACGGACATCGGTTTGTCGATCAGGCGATTGAAAACGGTGCGAAGGTCATCGTTCATTCGGAAGATCTTCCTGAGAAGAAACCGGGAATCACCTATATTAAGGTGAAGGATGTAAATCAGGTCTATAACCATGTCGCAGATGCGTTCTATGGCTATCCAAGTCATGGATTATTGATGTTTGGAGTAACCGGAACTAATGGAAAAAGTACGATTTCCTGCGTGATTCGGGATGTGTTGAATTCCTATCGTCCCTGTGGTTATATCGGAACGATTGCGATTCAATACGGAAGTGTAAAACTTCCGCCGCTTCTAACAACACCAGATATCGATGATCTTCATGGCATCCTTCATGACATGGTGGATGCGGGAATTGAGGCATGCGCGCTTGAGGCCTCTTCCATCGGAATTGAACAGGGACGGGTAGATGCGATTGATTTCGATACTGTCATCTTCACCAATCTGACCCATGATCATCTGGATTACCATGGGACGATGGAAAACTACTTTCAGGCAAAGAAGAAGCTCTTTGACTCATTGAAGGAAGATGCGATTGCGGTAACCAATGTGGATGACCCATATGGAGAAAAGATCGTCGCAGACACAAAGGCCAGGGTTGTGACCTATGGTATTGAACATGACGCGGACTATCAGATAACCCGCTATCAGCTGCGCAAGGACCGCACGGTATTTACGCTTCGCTGCAATAACATGGAGTATGAACTGGAGACAAATCTTGTGGCGAAGTTCAACCTCTATAATCTGCTTGCGGCGATTGCGGCGTTAAATGCCAGCGGAATCTCCATTACACAGATGTTACCGAAGCTCAAGAATCTGACCCAGGTTGAAGGACGTGTACAGCGCATTGATGAAGGACAGCCGTTCAATGTGATTGTTGACTTTGCCCATACACCAGATGGAATCGAAAAACTGTGCCAGTATGCCAGTGCGATTACACCAAAGGAAAATAGGATCATCGCCATTACCGGTTCTGCCGGGCAGCGCGATACCGCAAAGCGTCCTACCTTTGGAAAGATCATGGATAAATATGCCGATATGATCATTCTGACGGAAGATGATCCGCGGGATGAAAAACCGATTAATATCGCTAATGAAATCGCCAAAGGCATTGAATCAACCCCGTATATCATCATTGAAGACCGCTATAACGCAATCCGTGAAGCGGTTGAGATGTGCGATGCCAACGATACGATCGTCATCATGGGAAAAGGGGATGAACGGTTCATGTATCGGGAATTCGGCCGAGAACCATATGAAGGTGATGATGCCGTCGCAAGGGAAGTCATTCGCAATTATGGCTTCCATCAGGAGGAACAATGAAACTGTCAAAAACCATTGATCATACACTGCTGAAACCAGACGCTACGGAAGCTGAAATCATTCAGTTATGCAATGAGGCAAAGGAATATGACTTTGCGAGTGTTTGTGTGAATCCATGCCGGATTGAAACAGCGGTTTCCATTCTTAAAGATACCGATGTCAAGGTGTGCTGTGTCATCGGCTTTCCGCTTGGCGCAATGCGTAAGGAAGCTAAGGTATTTGAGGCACAGGATGCTGTAACAGCCGGAGCGGATGAAGTTGATATGGTGCTCAATATCGGAAAACTTAAGGAAGGAAAGGATGACTACGTCATCGAAGAGATTCATGCGGTGAAAGAAGCCGTTGGGGATCGTGTTCTGAAGGTGATTCTTGAAACCTGTCTTTTAAGTGAGGAAGAGATTGTGCGGGCCTGCCAGGATGCGAAAGCGGCTGGTGCTGATTTCGTAAAGACTTCAACTGGGTTTTCCAAAGGTGGAGCCACGGCTCATGATGTCGCATTGATGCGGAAGACGGTAGGAGAGGATATGAGTGTAAAAGCCAGCGGCGGAATACGTACTGCTCAAGACTTCCACGCGATGCTGGAAGCAGGCGCTACCCGTATTGGTACTTCGAGCGGTGTCCGCCTTGTCTCAGAATAGTTGCAGGCTTTATTTATCACGTTGTATCAGGGTAAAGGGTCATTATCATAACGAATGTATATTTGAAACAGGAGGGAAGATCTCTTTATGGAATTCAGCAAACGGTTGGACCGGTTCCAGGATGAAATATTTGCTGCATTGCAGAAGAAAAGTTCGGAACTTGAACAGCAGGGAAAGACGATTTACAACATGTATATCGGAACACCGGATTTTCCGGTTGAGGAACATATTCGCAAAGCGCTTGTGGAAGCGGCAGAAGTCCCGGAGAACTGGAAGTACAGTCTGCGTGATATCCCGGAACTTCAGGACAGTCTGATTGATTACTATCAATCCCGCTTTGGAGTAACGATTCGTCCGGAGATGATTCAGAGCTGTTTCGGTTCCCAGGAAGGAATCGGACATATCGGGCTTGCGCTGATTGATGAAGGTGACACTGTATTGCTGCCGACGCCGTGCTATCCGGTATTTATTGCAGGGGTCAAACTGGCGGGTGGAGAACCGTATTACTATCCCTTAAGCAAAGAGACAAACTTTCTTCCGGATGTTTCAACCATTCCTGAAGAGGTTGCCCGCAAGGCGAAGTTCATGATTGTTTCTCTCCCGGCCAATCCGCTTGGTTCTGTGGGAACACCGGAAGTATACAAAGAGATCATCGAATTCGCTAAGAAATATGATATTTTGATCGTCCATGACAATGCCTACTCCGATATTATTTTTGACGGCGTAAAAGGAGGCAGCTTCCTTGCTTATGAAGGGGCGATGGATGTTGGCGTGGAATTCTTTTCATTGTCCAAGAGTTTCAATATGACAGGTGCCAGAGTGAGCTTTCTCATCGGCCGTCAGGATGTCGTCGCGGCCTTCCGCAAAATCCGGAGTCAAATTGACTTCGGTATGTTTCTGCCTATTCAGTATGCGGCGATTGCGGCATTGCGTGGATCTCTGGACGGCGTGAAAGAGCAGTGTCTGAACTATCAGGAGCGCCGGGATGCGCTGTGCGGAGGACTTCGGTCCATCGGCTGGGATGTTCCGGACTCCAAAGGTTCCATGTTTGTCTGGGCGCCGATTCCGGAGTCTTACTCCTCCAGTATGGATTTCTGCATGGACCTGCTCTATAAGAGTGGTGTTATGTGTACTCCAGGCGCAAGCTTCGGTCCTCTGGGAGAGCGTTATGTGCGTTTTGCGCTGGTGCTACCGAAGGAAGAAATCGAAAAGGCAGTTCAGGCGATTGCGGAAAGCGGAATTCAATATAAGGTTTAAAGGACACTTAGTGGTTATCGAAAGAGCACATTATTCATCAGGTGCTCAAGCACCCATGCCGAGGTTGAAGAAACGAAACGTGTCTTTCGCGGTGTAGGAAGGAAGTCGCGTTCTGCGCTGAAATAATTTCTACATCGTTGAAAAATAAAAAGACTTTTGATAAGATACAGATTGTCGACTCAGAAAGGGGGGATATGAATGCCGAGAGTTGTAGTCAAGGAAAATGAAAATCTTGATGATGCACTGCGCCGCTTCAAGCGTCAGGTCTCCCGCAGCGGAACGCTGGCTGAGGCACGCAAGAGAGAGTACTACGTTAAGCCGGGTGTGAAGCGCAAGTTGAAGAGCGAAGCTGCTCGTAAAGCAAGACGCCGCGGTAAGTAAGTCAATGGAAAGAGGTCCGATTGGACTTCTTTTTTTGCACTGAATACATGTTTTCGATAGAATAGTAACGCATAGCCGGAAAGAGGGACGATTTTGGAAACTACTAGAACAATCACATTTGAGGATATGACCGGACTTCAGGCAATGACCCTGGCCGGTACAGAAGACCGCAATCTCAGAGTTCTCGAAGACTGTTTCGGAAAGATTATTACCTTCCGTGACAATACCTTTACCATTCGTGACTGCGGGGAAGATACGTATTCAGAGATTCATGATGTTTTGACTGCGTTATATGAGGTTGCGAAGAAGAATCAGAATGTATCTGAGCAGGATGTGATTTACGCATGCCGGCTGGTAACGAAAAATGAGCCTGTGAACTTCAATCAATATGGTCAGTTTGTGATTGGCCGTACATTGACTGGTAAGGCAGTAGCGCCTAAGACCAGAGGTCAGTATCAGTTTGTCCGGGCGATGGAGTCTTCTTCCATTGTGTTTGCGATCGGTCCCGCCGGCACCGGTAAGACATTTCTTGCGGTAATTAAAGCGGTTTCCGAGCTGAAAAAAGGGAATGTCAAACGGATTGTATTAACAAGACCTGCCGTAGAAGCTGGTGAAAATCTCGGCTTTCTGCCAGGAGATATGAAAGAAAAGGTAGACCCATATCTAACACCCCTCTATGATGCTTTACATGACATGTTGGGGGTAGAAAAGACAGAGTCTCTGATTGAACGGGGAACGATTGAGATCGCGCCGTTAGCGTATATGCGTGGCCGTACATTGGACGACAGCTTTGTGATCCTTGATGAAGCACAGAATACGACAGGCGCGCAGATGAAGATGTTTCTGACGCGACTTGGCTTTCATTCCCGGATGGTCATCACTGGCGATGTCACACAGCTGGACCTGAAAAAAGGGGAAGAAAGCGGTCTGACTCAGGCATCGGGAATCCTGCGTGGCATTGATGAGATCTCCATTGTCGAACTGTCTTCGGATGATGTTGTACGGCATCCGCTGGTACAGAAAATCGTGGAGCGCTACAGCGAAAACAACCGATAAACATGAAGAAAGGCACGGCGTCGACCGTGCCTTTGATTTGACGATAATTCATGATTCTAAGGAATCCTGCAGGAATTGACGAAGTTCTTCTTCGCTTCCCGATGTTAATGCGCCCTGTACCATATCGCCTGGGCCGCCACCTCGGCCGTTAAACCGTGCATTGAGTGCTTTGCAGAGCGGTCTTAGATCCATGGTCTTACTGATCATGACATATTTCCAACCATCTTCATGAAGGCTGAAGACCGCCGCAACTCCTGCATGCTTTTCTTCTACGATGTCATTGCATAGGACACGCAGATCTTTTGGATCGATATGAGAAGCAGTGAGCACCGCAAGGGGCTGGTGGTCACTGAGTTCTGCCTTTTTTTCTTCCAGCAGGCGTCTTGTTGTTTCATGAATTTCATGAAGCAAAGAGCCATAATCCTGATTCAAGCGGGTGACCGCCTGCGAAGTTTCTAGGATATTAGCAGACAGCAGATGGGAGATGGCGGTGTTTTCCCGGAATACGGCCTGTACATATTTCAAAGCCCGATTTCCGCATACGATTTCCACTCGGGTGCCGCCTTTGCGATTCTGAAAGGAAAGCACCTTGATTAATCCAACTTCTCCGCTGTGAGAAACGTGCGTTCCACAACATGCGCAGACATCTGCACCGGGGAAACTGACAATCCGGACGGATCCTTCCAGTTCCTTCTTGGAACGGAATTCCAGCGTCGACAGTTCTTTCTGGTCGGGGTAGGTGATTTGTACGGGGACATTCTTCCATATGATTTCATTCGCAAGGGTTTCCACGTTCAGAAGATCCGCTTCATTCAGTACGCCGGAGAAGTCCAGCGTTACGGTATCTTCTCCCAGGTGAAATCCGATATTTTCATAGCCTTTGGTCTTATGTACAAGACCAGAGAAGATATGTTCTCCTGAGTGCTGCTGCATCAAGTCAAACCGACGCTGCCAGTTCAGCCTGCCATGGACTCTGGTTCCGGGTTCGATCGGCGCATCGGTATAGTGAATCACCACATCCTGCGTTTGATGGGTATCCAATACGTGTACTTCATTCAGTGTGCCTTGATCCCCAGGCTGCCCACCACCTTCGGGATAAAACGCTGTTTCCTTCAAGACAATCGCATAGCCATCGTCTCGTGATTGACAGGAGATTACTTCCGAATCGAATTCGGTAAGATAAGCATCCTGATAATAAAGTTCATTCCAGTTCATAGTTTTTCTACTCTTCTTTACGGAAACATTATAGAACGAACCAGTACAGGGAGAATGCTATAATGACATCGCTATGGAACTGAGTGTATACAATCGAACCAACCAGAATCTGGATGAGATTCTTCCGCTTTATGAAAAGATCATGACATCTGCGGAAACAACATTGAACTTACCACAAGGGTACGTGATCTCTGTGACCTTTGTGCGTTCCCGTACGATTCATACGATTAACCGGGATTATCGGGGAATTGATCGGCCGACCGATGTGATCAGTTTTGCGATTGGTGATGACTTAATGGGTGTGGAATCACAGGAAGAACTGATGGATCTTGGGGATATTTTCATCAATATCGATTATGCAAGAAAGCAGGCGGTAACGTATGGTCATTCCTATGAGCGGGAACTGTGTTTCCTGTTTACCCATGGTCTGCTTCATTGTCTTGGCTATGACCATATGACAAAGGAACAGGAACAGGAAATGTATGCACTCCAGGATCGAATTCTTGATCCTGTGATTCGGAGAGATCCATGTTGAAAAAGAAATTTCTTCCCGCATTTCAGGGAATTGTGACTGGACTTCGTCATCCCAGCATCCGCCTTCAGTTTATTCTGGGTGGGCTTGCGGTGCTTGCGGGAATCGTGCTGAAACTGGAAGTGATGGAATGGGTTGCGGTGATTCTATGTATTGGGATGGTCATCAGTCTTGAACTGATGAATACCGCATTGGAATTCTTATGTAACTTCATTACGGAAGACTATCACAGCGAAATCAAGGATATTAAGGATCTTTCCGCCGGGGCAGTGCTTGCGGCTTCGATCGCTTCACTTGTGACGGCGGTGATTCTTCTGATCCGTCATATATAGGAGAAGTTATGATGACAAAAGAAGAACTGCTTGAACAGGCATTTGAAGCACAGAAGAATGCTTATGCCCCATATTCGAACTTTCATGTCGGTGCTGCTGTGTTGACTGCGGATGATCATGTGGTGCTTGGCGCAAATGTGGAAAACGCGAGCTATCCTGCCGGAGCATGCGCAGAGGCGACTGCGCTCAATGCGGCGTATTCCCTTGGTTATCGGAAGGATGACATCAAGATGATCGCGATTACTTCGCATGGAGATACTCCAGCCCGCCCATGCGGAAAATGCCGGCAGATTATTCGGGAGCTGGCAGGAAAACAGGTTCCGATCATTCTTTCCAATCGAAATGAAACGGTAGAGACCACGATTGAAGTCCTGTTGCCGGACAGCTTTGGACCGGAGGATCTCCTGAAATGAGATCGGGATTTGTGGCATTAGCTGGCCGACCCAATGCGGGAAAGAGCACATTAATAAATGCACTTGTAAATGAGAAGATCGCGATTGTTTCTCCCAAACCGCAGACGACCCGGAGTGAGATTCGCGGGATTGTGAATACCGATGATGCGCAGATCATCTTTACCGATACCCCAGGGATTCATAAGGCAAAACATCGCCTGGAAACCCGGATGAATAAGGAAGCTCAGACCGTGATTCAGGGCGTTGATCTCATTTATCTTGTGACGGATGGCACAAAGGCCTATGGCAGCGGGGATGAATTTGTGCTGAATCTGGTTCAGCAGGCAGGTGTGCCGGTGTTTCTGATATTCAATAAGATAGACTGTCTGCCAAAGGAAAAGGTATTGAAAAACCTTACCAGCTGGCAATCCCGGTTTTCTTTTGCGGAGTTTTTTCCAATCTCTGCATTGAAGGGCGAACATTTCAATGAATTGATTGATACGACGATTTCCTATCTTCCTGAAGGCGATGCGCTTTACCCACGGGAAGTTATTTCTGACAGTCCGGAGAATTTCCGGATTGCGGAAATCATCCGTGAAAAGATACTTTACTGTACGGAAGAAGAAGTTCCCCATGCGACGGCAGTAGTGATTGAACGCAAGGAATATGTGAAGGATGGCTGCGAGATTCAGGCCATGATTCTGGTGGAAAAGCCCGGGCAAAAGGCAATTGTGATCGGAAAACAGGGCGCGATGTTAAAGAAAATTGGCATTGCGGCACGAAAGGACATTGAACAGTTCCTGAAGTGTCATGTTCGATTAAGCCTGTTTGTAAGGGTGGAGGAAGACTGGCGGGATATCGATTCCCGGATTACCCAGTACGGATACGGACATACCGATGAATGAAATCGTTGAAGCACTGATTTTAAAGGAACAGGACTACAAGGAAAATGCGGTCATTCTTACGGTCATTACGAAGGAATATGGCAGAATTTCTCTGGTTGGCCAGGGAATACGTAAGATGACCTCAAAGAACCGGGCCTCTGTATTTCCTTATACCAAGGCAGAAGTGCAGTTTGATTATAAGGAAGGAAAGACGATGTTTCGGCTCAAGACTGCCCGGACACTGTCGTTTTATCGCTTTGTGCACAGTGATCTGAATGCAGGGCTTGCCTGTGGGGTCCTGGCAGAAGTGATGGACGCATTTCTGCCCGAGAACAGCGACTATGAGTTTTCCGCATTCTGTTATGACCTGTTTGAAGAATTCTGTTCCTTCCTGGAAGAACAACACCGGGCAGATATCGTTCTGGCTGTGGCGTTAGCTAAGCTCCTGGAAAGTCAGGGCATTGGCCCGGTGGTAGATGAGTGTGTGCTCTGTGGAAATCAGAGTGTGGCGTCTATTTCCGTAAGAGAAGGCGGGTTTTTGTGTCATGAGTGCGCCATCTCTCATGGAGCGCCGATGAAGGAAGCTGCGGATCTCAGGCGGTTTCGCCTGTTGAATAAGGCAGAATTACGTCACATTGATATTCTTGAGTCTCATATGGATTCTGCTATGGATGATTGTACCCTGCTTGTGGAATTTATCCGCATGCACGCGGGGCTTTCGGTGAAGAGTTATGCGTTATTTCAACAGATGTTTCTTGTGTGAGTAATACGTTCTCTCAGGGTGTTCAAAAAATAGATCAATGGTTCGCTGAACACCGCTATTTGCGCGGGTTTTCGCATTGAATGCGGATATGAAACGTGCTATACTGCCAATGCTGTTAACGCTTGGAGAGGGGTATTACGTCTTTTTTATGGAAAAAACATTCGAAAAAATTGTCTCTCATGCCAAAAATACCGGTTTTGTATTTCAGGGATCGGAAATTTACGGTGGTTTGAGTAACACATGGGACTTCGGCCCGTACGGAGTCCTTTTAAAAGATCATATTAAACGTGCCTGGCAGAAGAAGTTCATTCAGGAAGACCCGAATAACATCGAAATTCAGGCTGCGATCCTGATGAACCCGAAAGTCTGGGAGGCTTCCGGTCATCTCAAAGGATTCTCTGATCCGCTGATGGATTGCCGCAACTGCAAGACCAGACACCGTGCCGATCAGCTGATTGAAAAGGCGACGGATGGACAGGTGACCTGCGAAGGCTGGTCCAATGAACAGATGGAAACCTATATTAAAGAACATGAAATCGCATGTCCTGACTGCGGAAGCCATGACTTTACGCCGATTCGTCAGTTCAATCTGATGTTCAAGACCTTCCAGGGTACCCTTGAAGATGGCAAGTCCACCATATACCTTCGTCCGGAAACCGCGCAGGGTATGTTTGTGGATTTCAAGAATGTACAGCGTGCTTACCGCAAGAAGCTTCCGTTTGGTATCGGCCAGATTGGAAAGAGCTTCCGGAATGAAATTACCCCGGGCAACTTCATTTTCCGTACCCGTGAGTTTGAACAGATGGAAATGGAATTCTTCTGTAAACCCGGCACGGATGATGACTGGTTCCCGTACTGGCGTAAGTTCTGTATGGACTGGATTCTTTCGCTGGGCGGAAATCCCGAGAACCTGAGATTCCGTGATCATACCAAGGAAGAACTCAGCTTCTACTCTAAGGGCACAACGGATATTGAATATAAGTTCCCGTGGGGCTGGGGTGAACTCTGGGGCATTGCGGACCGTACCGATTATGACCTTACCCAGCATCAGAATACGTCCGGCAAGGATATGAGTTATCTTGATCCGACGACCAATGAGAAGTACATTCCATATGTTGTGGAACCGGCAGTTGGTGTGGAGCGTCTGTTCTTCATGTTCTTCACGGATGCCTATGATGAAGAAACTCTCACGAAAGAAGATGGTTCTACCGATACCCGTATCGTCATGCACTTTTCACCAGTGCTTGCGCCGGTTACCGTTTCCGTACTTCCGCTTGTGAAGAAGCGCCATGCGCAGAAGGCACTGGAACTGCGGAAAGAACTCAGCTATGACTTTGCGACGGAATATGACGAGAGTGGTTCCATCGGAAAGCGGTATCGCCGCAACGATGAAATCGGCACTCCTTTCTGCATTACCGTTGATGATCAGACACTGGAAGACGGAAGCGTAACCATTCGTTACCGTGATTCCATGGAACAGGAGAGAAAAACGATCGAAGAGGTGAAGGCGCTGATCAGCGCAGCTGTCCGCTTCTGATCGATCTATTATGCCAAGAATTCCCGAAGAAGAAATCGAAGAGGTTCGCCGCAAGGCGGATATCGCAGACATCATCGGCAGATATCTGCCGGTACAGAAAAAGGGCAGGGAGTTCCGTGCTGTCTGTCCGTTTCATGATGACCATGATCCATCCATGCATATCAATCCGGATCTTCAGATCTTCAAATGCTTTGTATGCAATACAGGAGGAAATGTCTTCGGGTTTGTACAGAAGTTTGAACAGATCACCTTCCCGGAAGCAGTAGAGAAGGTCGCAGAACTGATCGGACATCCGCTTTCGGTTAAGGTAGATGCAGCACCAGTACAGGTGAATCCGGAACAGGATCGCCTGTATAAGGTGATGAATGAGACGATCCGTTTTACCAGCTATGAGATGAATGGGCAGGATGCTTCTGCCGCAAGAACCTACCTGGATGACAGGGGGTTGACGGAAGAGATCCGCAATAAGTTCTCCATTGGCTTCAATCCCGGCGGAGATCGTCTATATCGCTTTCTGAAAGCCAAGGGATACTCGGATGCGGACATGGTTTCGGTCAATGTGGTTCGCACGGCAGAATCCGGGATCCATGATGTCTATGCCGGGCGGATTACCTTCCCGATCCATGACATGGATGGAAAGCCGATCGGATTCAGTGCCCGGACGATGGATCCGGAGAATCCCTCCAAATATGTGAATACGACAGACACGCCGTTATTCCATAAGGGAGAGATTGTCTATAACGCCCATCGGGCTGCCATGACTGCCCGCAGGGAAGGAAAGATTTACCTCTGTGAAGGGGTAACGGATGTTATCGCATTTTCCAGGGGTGGTCTTGAAAATGCAGTATGTACACTTGGCACAGCCTGTACAAGACATCAGATCCGGTTATTGAAGTCCATGGCACCCCGTATTGTCTTCTGTTATGACGGTGATGCGGCGGGACAGAACGCTACGATGAAGGCAGGTCGTCTGGCAAAAGCGGAGGGCGTAGAAGTATCGGTGATTGATAACCGCACCGGTCTTGACCCGGATGAACTCATCCGCAGGGATGGGAAGGACGCCCTGAAACAGATGGCGTCCAATGAACTTTCCTGGATGGAGTTTGTGCTGAAGTATCTGAAGCAGCGCACGAACTTCGATAACTATCAGGAGAGAAAGGAGTTTGTTCTTAAGGCAAAGGAAGAGATTGACTCCCTGAATGATGAGATGGACCGCAGGTACTTTACCGAGGAACTCTCTAAGATCAGCGGCTTCCATCTGGACTACACTCCAAAACAGGCGGAAGTTTCTCGCCCACGGGTAGAAGCTTCTCCCAGGAAGGACGGATTAGCCAGTGCGGAAGAACAGATTCTAGCGATGATGCTGGGACATAAGGAAGCGGCCCAGCACTTCTCGGATAAGCTCGGATTCCTGCAGGATCCGGTGCGGGGAGCGGTTGCGATGCTGATACTCGACAGCTATCGAACGCAGGATGTCATCACACCCTCGGAGCTGATGGATAAAGCCGGCACGGAAGAAGAACGAAATCTGATTGCCGGATTGACCGAGTTATGGGTATACGGGATGCCCTATGATGAAACCGTACTTGACGGAGTAATCCGTAAGGTGAATATCAGTGTGAAGTCGGCACAAGCAGATGCGTTCAAGGAACAGCTGTCCCAGCCGATGAATCTTGAAAGTATGAAGGTGCTTATGGAAGAATACCGGGAGTGCCTGAATGATTTGCGGAGGTATATAGATGAAGAAAACAGAGAAAACGGAAGCGACTGAACCGAAGAAGAAGCCCGCGGGGAAGACAGCGAAGAGCACGGCACCTGCGGTGTTTACCGGCAATGCCCGTTCCTATCGGGAAGCGGTGCGCAGAACCGCTGTTCAGCGCCGCGAGTTCCTTTTTGAAGTCAAGCAGATTCTGAAAGACGAAGAACGTCTGAATCAGAAACTGGAAGAGATTGCGACTCTTCCCGAACCGGTGCTCGAAGAATATGTAGCACCGAAAGTTGAACCGGAAGTACTCCAGGAAGAGGAGCCGACCCGGGAATATCATGGTGAAGAAAAGAAACATACCTCCATTGATGTGTTCCACCGTAACGGGAAACAGAAAGAACTGAAAACACTGGATGAACTGAAGGAAGACTTCATCAATGTCTATAAGGAAGACGGTGCCATCTATCAGAAAGATGTCATGGCAGCGCTGGAGCGTCTTGATATGTCTGATGATGACATGGATGCGCTCTGGGACTGGTTCTCCGCACAGGGAATTGCAGTTTCCGAAGACGAAGACATCGAAGAACTCGATGAGGATGATGTTGACCTCATGGATGATGAGGAAGAGGAAGAAGATGACCGCATCGGACGTGATGACGACGATGAGGAAGAAGACAAGGATGCGGAAACTCCCGCAAACATGAATAAGATTCTTTCCAAAGCCTACAGTTCGAGATCTGGCTCCGTTAGCCTCAATGATCCGGTCAAGATGTATCTCAAGGAGATCGGCCGGGTTCCGCTGCTCAAACCGGAAGATGAACCGGAGATCGCCAAGCGGATCGAAGAAGGGGATGAAGAAGCGAAGAATATTCTCATTTCCTCCAACCTTCGTCTTGTTGTAAGTATCGCAAAGAAATATGTTGGCCGCGGAATGTTATTCCTGGATCTGATTCAGGAAGGAAATATGGGTCTTGTCAAAGCGGTTGAGAAATTTGACTATACCAAGGGATTCAAGTTCTCCACCTATGCTACATGGTGGATTCGCCAGGCAATTACCCGTGCCATCGCTGACCAGGCAAGAACCATTCGTATTCCGGTTCATATGGTGGAAACCATAAACAAACTGTCCCGGATTCAGCGTCAGCTGATTCAGGAACTGGGACGTGATCCGACAGCAGAAGAAATCAGTGCCCGTATGGAAGGTATTTCCCCAGAGAAGGTTCGCGAGATTCAGAAGATCGCCCTGGAACCGGTATCTCTTGAAACGCCAATCGGTGAGGAAGATGATTCGCATCTGGGAGATTTCATCGAAGATAAGGATGCGATGTCTCCGGATGAGTATGCGAACAA
Source organism: Solobacterium sp. (assembly GCA_017469355.1). Taxonomy (GTDB): domain Bacteria; phylum Bacillota_I; class Bacilli_A; order Erysipelotrichales; family Erysipelotrichaceae; genus Bulleidia. The sequence goes on from JAFUGM010000079.1 coordinate 21,533, forward strand.
TCAGTTACTGAAGGATGAAATCAACAGCGTCCTTGCGGGGCTGACCGAACGGGAAGAAAAAGTGCTTCGCCTTCGGTTTGGATTATATGATGGCCGTACCAGAACACTGGAAGAAGTCGGCAAGGAGTTCAATGTCACAAGAGAGCGCATTCGTCAGATTGAGGCGAAGGCTCTTCGGAAACTGAAACACCCGACTCGTTCCAAGCGGTTAAAGGATTTCTTTGATAAATAATGAATCGACGGATCGACTTATTAGAAACCATGATTCATCCCGGATCCATCCTTGCGGATATCGGAACAGATCATGGCTATCTCCCGGTCCGTGCGGTACAGCACAATAGAGTAGAAAAGGCCTATGCCTGCGATGTCGCGGCAGGGCCTTTATCGCAAGCTCGTCATGCGGTAAGCAGCCTTGGACTGGGAGATCGAATCACCTGCATTCTCTCTGATGGCTTTGAACAGGTACCCCTGGATGCGACATGTGCAGTACTTGCGGGCATGGGATTTCATACCGCAAAACGGATTCTGGAAGCGGCGGAAGGGCGATTGGATCGACTGGATCAGATCATTGTTCAAAGCAATAATGATCTGCCGTTATTACGGAAGTGGATTTCCGAACATCACTATGCGATTGTGACGGAAGCGCATGTTTATGATCGTGGGAAATACTATACAGCAATCGAGTTTACGACCTCCTATCATTCTCCTTACAATGAAACCGATCTCTTGTGTGGTCCAATGGATGCGATAAAAGACATTGATGCCTGGATGGAATATGCCGACCATGAATTAGAGCGTCTTTCCTTTGTGAATGAGAAGCGTGGGGGAGATAAGGATGCCATGAATCAGATTTGGCTGATTGAAGGACGCAGGCAGGAATTGCTGGAACGGAAGCAGACGGAGTGCTGAGGCACTCCGTATTACTTATGTGACGTCGAGGTTACAGAAAGAACAAAAAAGCCCGGATACCGGGCAGGACGAGACAGATAAGAAAAAACCATGCATCACATGGTTTCTTACTGACCGATCGTATTTACGGCTTTTGCCAGACGGGACTTCTGACGGGAAGCGTAATTGCCTTTTTTAATACCGCTGGAGACTGCTTTATCAAGGACGGAGTTCGCCTTGTCATACGCAGCTTTCGCAGCATCAGCATCCTTGGCTTCCACCGCTTTCAGAACGTTCTTGATCGCGTTCTTTACTTCAGTTCTCTCGGCGCTGTTCTTTGCGTTTGCCTTAGCATTGGTAAGAGCGCGCTTCTTCTGAGACTTGATATTTGCCATGTCAAACCTCCTTTTCAGTTCAAACACAATGATTGTAGCAAAGCACCTTCTAAAATGCAATGTAATTTCTGCTATAATTGTCGCGTTGTAAGGAGGTGTCACATGGATTCCATTCGCGTGCTGTTTTTCGGGACAACGGATTTCTCCGCATCGGTTCTTTCCACTCTAGTGGCGGAAGGATGGAATGTGGTCGCTGTGGTTTCTCAGCCAGACCGCCCGGTTGGCCGGAAACATATATTACAGGCTCCTCCGGTAAAGCAATTTGCCTTAGAACATGGAATTACGGTTCTTCAGCCAGACAAACTATCTTCACAGGTTCAGGAAGTATGTTCCTATAAACCGGATCTGATTGTCTCCTGTGCCTATGGGCAGTATATTCCTTCTTCCATTTTCTCCTATCCGCATCTTGGCAGTCTGAATATTCACCCAAGCGCACTTCCCAAATACCGTGGGGGAGCTCCGATTCAGCGGGCAGTGATGAATGGAGATCGGCGTACGGAAGTATGTCTCATGGAAGTTGCGAAAAAAATGGACAGTGGTGCTGTCTATGCCCGGATTCCATATGAGATTGATCCTGATATCACTTCTGGTGAGCTGTTTGAAGCCTTGAAGACGCCGGCGAAACAGTTGATTACCAAGTATCTTCCCTTGTATGTAAAGGGAGAACTGCAGGGAGAGGCGCAGAATGAAGCGGACGTTGTCTATGCGCCAAATATCGCCAGGGAAGAGGAACTTGTTCTTTTTTCCAAAGAAGACGGGGATCAGTTATACAACCATCTGCGCGGCCTGCTGGAAGCACCGATGGGCTATGGCATACTGAACGGGAAACGGGTGAAGTTTGCCCGGGTAAGGAAAGAACAGACGGAATCGAAGGAACTCCCGGGAACGATTCTTGGGTTTGAACAACATGCGATGCGCATTGCCATGAATAGGGGTGTATTGCTTGTATATGAACTGCAGATGGAAGGGAAATCGCGAATGAGTGCAGATGCCTTTTATAACGGGGCAGGCCGGCAGCTGATCGGATCGCGGTTTGAGTGAGGATAGAATGGATCAGAAACATATTCGAAATTTCTGTATTATCGCGCATATTGATCATGGGAAATCCACCCTTGCGGACCGAATTCTGGAACTCACGGAAACGGTCAGTGAACGGGATATGAAAGCCCAGCTACTCGATGAAATGGATCTGGAACGGGAGCGTGGGATTACGATCAAGCTTAATGCGGTTCAGCTGAAATACAAGGCAGAGAACGGAGAGGAGTATCTGTTCAACCTGATCGATACGCCAGGTCATGTCGATTTTTCTTATGAAGTTTCCCGCTCGCTTGCTGCTTGTGAAGGGGCGGTATTAGTTGTGGATGCGACCCAGGGTGTACAGGCTCAGACTCTGGCCAATACGTATCTTGCGCTGGATAATGATCTGGAGATTCTGCCGGTTATCAATAAGATCGATATGAATAACGCGATGCCAGAGGAGGTTAAGCAGGAAATTGAATCCATCATCGGTTTAGACTGCTCTGATGCGCCGCTCATTTCTGCCCGTACCGGATTGAACGTGGAATCTGTACTCGAGCAGATCGTCACAAAGATTCCCAGTCCCTCTGGCGATCCATCTCATCCGCTTCAGGCACTGGTATTTGACAGTTTCTATGACAGTTATCGCGGCGTGATTGCGCTAATTCGCATTCGGGAAGGGAGCCTGTCCGTTGGCGATAAGGTCCGCCTTATGGCAACCGGTGCGGAATATGAAGTCACAGAGCTTGGTATCCGGAATCCTCGTGAAGTTCCGTTACAGACCCTACAATGTGGGGATGTCGGTTGGTTTGCGGCATCGATCAAGTCCATCCAGGATGTTCGGGTTGGTGATACGGTCACCCTGGCCTCATCTCCTGCCGATGTCCCATTAGAAGGCTATCGGAAGATGAATCCCATGGTATACTGCGGTCTTTATCCGAGTGATGCGGCGAAATATGAAGATCTTCATGAAGCGCTGGATAAGCTGAAGCTGAACGATGCCAGCCTGCAGTATGAACCGGAAACCTCGCAGGCACTTGGCTTTGGATTCCGCTGCGGCTTCCTGGGGTTACTTCATATGGATGTCATTCAGGAGCGGCTGGAACGGGAATATGATCTGGATCTGATCTGTACTGCACCTTCGGTAATTTATAAGGTATTCCTGACCGATGGGACCGTATTGGAGATTGATAATCCTGCCAAGATGCCGGATGCCTCAAAGATTGATCATATTGAAGAACCTTATGTTAAGGCAGACATCATGACCAGTGATGCCTATATTGGCGCAGTCATGGAATTATGTGCGAATAAACGCGGAATTTATTCCGGGATGGATGTGATCGATAATGGCAGAAACATGTTGACCTATGAAATGCCATTATCGGAGATCATTTACGACTTCTTTGATCGCCTGAAGAGTTGTTCTAAGGGATATGCAAGCCTGGATTATGAGCTGATCGGATATCGGAAAGAAGATCTTGTCCGTATGGATATTCTTCTGAATGGTGAGACCGTTGACGCCTTGTCGGTGATCATTCATCGTTCTGAAGCCTACCAGCGGGGAAGCGGAATTACCATTCGTCTGAAGGAACTGATTCCCCGCCAGCAGTTTGAGATTCCGGTTCAGGCAGCTATTGGCGGAAAGGTCATTGCCCGCACCAATATCAAGTCGCTTCGTAAGAACGTGCTTGCGAAGTGCTACGGTGGTGATATTTCACGAAAACGTAAACTTCTGGAAAAGCAGAAGGAAGGAAAGAAACGGATGAAGGCCGTTGGCTCAGTGGTTATTCCACAGGAGGCATTCATGTCTGTACTTTCCATGGATGATAATGACCGCAGATAGCTGATACAGATCGGAGAAGTGTATCTTCTTTGTGCCAGGCATTCCTGGAATTGCTCTGTGGTATCATGAAGCTATGAATCCAACACATACAAGTAAACAACAGATCGATAGAGAGGCGATACCGTCTCTCTATCTTCATGTGCCGTTCTGCGCATCGATCTGTTATTACTGTGATTTCGCCCGCCAGATCTACCGCAGAGAAACTGTGGATGCCTGGCTGAAGGCGATTCAAACGGAACTGGAATCAGTACAGCCATCCCATTCTCTGGAGACGATCTATATCGGTGGGGGAACCCCATCCTCACTTTCCGAAGATCAGCTGGAGACGCTTTTGTGTCTATTGGATTCCTACCGAACTGAAACAAAAGAATATACTGTGGAATTGAACCCGGAGACGGTGAGCGAAGAGAAGCTGAACTGCCTGAAGCGCCATGGAGTGAATCGCCTCAGTATTGGCATACAGAGCGGGGATGAGGCACTTTTGGCCCGCATGAATCGAAAGCACACAAAAGCGGATATTCATCGATTGGTGGTCCAAATTAATGCGTGTGGGTTTTCCAACATTTCCATGGATCTGATCTATGGATTGCCCAATGAAACCATGAAACAGGTGGAAGCGGATCTCAACTATGTACTGGATCTGAAACCTACTCATCTTTCGTTGTATTCACTGTCCATAGAACCAGGAAGTGTCTTTGGAAAACAGGGGGTGCAGCCGATCGATGAGGATCTTGAAGCAGAGATGTATGAGTCGATCGTACGTCGGTTGCTGCAGGAAGGCTACGAACATTATGAAGTATCCAACTTCGCCCGCCCAGGTAAACAGTCGATCCATAACCGCAATGTCTGGCAGTACAAAGATTTCATTGGCATCGGTTATGGTGCCTGGGGGAAGGAGGGGAATGTCCGCTATGATCATGCGGGTTCGCTACAGGCTTATCTTAAAAATCCATGTTATCGTGAGAAAGTTCTTCTTTCGGATCTGGAACGGCAGTTTGAGACCCTGATGATGGGACTGCGGCTGTCAGAGGGTGTCTTCCTGAAGCAGTATCAGGAACAGTTTGGCTGTCTTCCTGCCGATACGTTTCCAGTTTCCATAGCTAAGGGAATTCGACGGGGGTATCTTGAAGAAGAGAAGGATATGCTTCGATGTACGGGACAGGGAATGGAACTGTTGAATTCCATTCTTGTGGAATTCATGGAGGAGGCAGAAGTATGACGAAGATGATTTTCTTTGATATCGATGGAACATTAACCAGTTTTCATACACATACCATTCCTGAAGAAGTGTTTCCTGCCTTATGGGAATTGAAGGGACAGGGGATCAAACTGATCATCGCAACCGGGCGGTATCGGGATGGTCTTTCTGTTCTGAAGGAGTTTCCCTTTGATGGCTATATCACATTGAATGGTCAGTATTGTTATACAAACGACGAAGTGATTTATGAAAATACACTGAAGAAGGAATCCATTGAGATTCTTCTTAAGGAGCTTGAGGAACATCCGGTTCCTGCTGGCTTTCAGATGAAGGACAAACGCGTATTCAATTTCCGTGATGAGCGGGTGGATGAAATTCATGCGATCACCGGAAATGATGATGCGCCTGCGGGAGATATTTCTGAAGTTACAACGGCACCGTTATATCAGGTCATGATCTTTATGAATGAGACCGAAGAAGCGGAACTGTTGAAAAAACTTCCGGGGTGCAGAAGTGCCCGGTGGTATCCAAC
>JAFUGM010000015.1 GCA_017469355.1 Solobacterium sp.
AAGGGAGAGCAGAGTTCAGAAACCGAAACCGAAGAACTGGTACGGGAACACCTTCGCAAGGGAAATCCGGTCGATGGGATTATCACAAGTTCTGACCGGGCAGCCTTTGGCGCAATGGCCGCACTTCGTTCTGTGGGCTACTATGTACCGGAGGATGTCAAACTGATATCTTTTGACAACAGTCCATATTCCACCATGGGTACTCCAGCGATTACCGCATTGGATCGAAATCCAAAAGAACTTGCGGAAACCGCATGTAAGATACTGCTGAAGCAGATCAATCACGAACATGATTTTCCACTGGAACACCGGATTCCGGTTTCCCTGGTGAAACGGGACTCTACACGCTGAAAAGCCATTCATAACAGTATCTGACTCAGTATTGCCTATGGACTGTACTCTTTGCGGACTTAATTGACGGGTAACAACATATAGAATGATTTGGAGGTAGAAAATATGTTTCTTCTGAAATGTGAAGCTCATGAAACAATATGGGGTGGGCAGAAATTAGTTCCCTACACGGATGGAACGCATGATGTCATTGGCCATTTATACTCGGTACATTGTACTGCGGAAGGGTCAAATACAATTCTTACAGGCCCTGATAAAGGAAAATCCATGAACCAGTATTTTGTGGAGCACCGCGAACAGTTCGGCCTTCAGGGTTATGACTATTTTCCAGTGGTGATCGCGTTAGTAGATGCCAGTGACAATCTGAGTATTCAGGTTCATCCAGATGATGAATCCGTTCTGGTTCTTGATCCTGAGATGAAGCGGGGGAAGAATGAATCCTGGTTCTTTATTGATACGCCAGAGGAGGGATCTATCTTCTGCGGGTGTGAATGTAAAACCATGGATGAGCTCAGAAATGCCATTAAGAAGGGAGAGATGGAACAGGCCACGCATCGTCTGCCTGTGAAACAGGGGGATTATGTGTATGTGCGTGCCGGCACATTACATGCCATGTCAAAAGGGTCTCTGGTCTATGAAATTGAGGAGAACGGTGGAGCTACCTACCGCTTTTATGACTTCAATCGCAAAGATGCGGAAGGGAATACCCGTCCATTGCATATTCCGGAAGCATTCTTTTCGGTAAAAGTGGGGCTTGAATCCACCCCAAGACAATATGGATCGGAACCGATTGAGGAGCTCAGATACTTCACTCAGCATTTAAACAACATCTCTTCCTACAGGAATCGCAGTAATACACTGCAGGTATTCACTGTGTTGAAGGGGACATTTGAGTTTGAAGGCAATTCGGTTACCACAGGAAGTTCAATTATCCTGGAACCTAGGGATGAACTGGTAGTGGATGTTGAAGAGGCGATCGTAGCAGAGCCAAAACCACTTTAAGTTCACGATTCGATATTCTTCGAAATGATTGGTAATTCCTACGTATATTCAGGGCGTTTTGTGATAGGTAATTGAAGAATTTTATGAAAAATCGTCAAAAAACCATCGCTATCCGTCTTGAATTCTCAATTCTGAGATGATAATATATGTGGGCACGCCTCAATAGCTCAGTCGGCAGAGCGAGCGGCTGTTAACCGCTAGGTCACAGGTTCGAGCCCTGTTTGAGGCGCCATATCAAAACCCGCATAAACAGCGGGTTTTTTGCTCTCTTATCCAGATTGGAGACACGTAAACTGATATACCGGGATGAAAATAAAGAAAGAGATTCCGTAAGCTCTTCATGTTACGTGAACCTCATTTTCATTATGGTGCGGATAACGGAAGTTGAACCTGTACGGATCACTTCATCGGGTCTTAATTCCTTTAAATGCGTAAAGAAGATAGTAATCTCCCGATCAGTGCCCTCGGTACTGTTTTGGGGTACAGCCATATTTCTCTTCAAACAGCTGATAAAAGTGTGTCCGGTTGGTAAAATTCAAAAACCTTATGATATCGGTCACTGTTTTGTCTGTTCCGATGAGCAGATTCGCGGCAGACTCCAGACTGATGGACATGCAGAAATCCGACAGGGACATGCCGGTGTGCTTTTTTACAATATGGCTGATGTAGGAACCACTGTAGTTCAAGGTCTGAACAAGCTCAGCCCGAGTAATCCGGCCATGGCTGTCTTCTGCCAAATTGCGGATACGGTTGAATATGACGGAGTCAGTATCGGACAGCAACTGAACACGGGATACATGGTAATACTCCGGGTTACTCAGAATGTTGATCATTCTGCAGAAAAGCGCCTGCATTTGGAAGGTGGATCCGAATTCATGGTTAAGCAACGTCTGGATCATCTGCTCGAAAAGCTCCTGCATGCGTTTCTGAGATGCCTGGTTGTGAAAAATCGGCTGATAATCGAGGAAGCTTTTCTCTTCTGATTTCGCACTTTCATAAAGATACTGCGTGGTCAGATTACTGCCCAGCGAAGCCTCATCCCGGAATATGTATGGCTGCCCATAATTCTGGAGTCTTGCAAGAAAGTCAGGCTTAATATTAAAGAAGATTACGGTATAGGGTGTGTCAAAGCCCTCGGTATGCCTGAGATTCTGATTTATCAGGCAGCTGCAACCTGCCGTATAGAGGATCTTACGCCCTTCAAGCAGATGGTAGATCGATCCATCATAAACATACATGAGCTTGGTGTAATTGACATGATGCATAATACATCCTGTTGCCAGAAGGTTTCTGGGATAGCTTTGAAATGATTCCTGATCCGGCGCGTAAATGGTTAACTGATAGCTGTCTTCTGTCCTCGTAGGATCATTGGTCACCACGTGGATGGAAAACGGCACATCCACATCATAGTACTGGGTTACGGAGCCGCTGTTTACATGGATGTTCAGCCCGGATTTCTGAAGAGGATCGATCAGATCCCGGATCTCAATCTTTTTGCTCATTTCATTGTCTCCTGATTTTTTTATTATACGTACTGATTTTTGAAAAGCACAATATGATACAAAATCGGTTTGTTTTTTATACGGCTGTGACATAGCCGAAAAAAAAGGTTCATAGGACAATTGAATCAGGAAACATTTGATAAATACCAGAAACAAGGAAGGATCATCATGCTAAAAAAAGTGGATCATATCCAGACCTGTGCACATCTGACTGATGAGGTTACACCTCTGGAAATAGAAAATTACAAACGTGTCCGTGAAGCGGCTTCTGAAGCGATCGTACTTCTGGAAAACCGGAATGCGTTGCCGCTGACACGGGACATGAAAATTGCCATGTTTGGCGAAGGTGTGACACAAACGGTCAAATGTGGCAGCGGCAGTGGCGAAGTCAACGACCGCAGGCCGACCCCTATTTATGAGGGCATGAAAAACGCTGGTGCCGACATCGTAACAGCACCGATGCTGGAAGCATACAGGGCCAGAGCCGATAAGGCGAAGACTGATTATCTCACCGCGATGCAGAAAAAGGCCGGATTTATGAATTTCCAGGCTATCAGTATGGCAAATATTTCGAAGCCCTTCAGCGCTCCTGCTTTCCCCTGCATGTCAAAGAAGGATTTGCCGGAAGCGGACGCTTGCGTCTATGTGATTTCCCGTATTTCCGGAGAGAGCTATGACCGGGAACTGACGAAAGGAGACTATTACCTGACCGAGGCTGAGGAGGCCAATATACGCTTATGTCGGAGCGCTTACAGCAAGCTGATTCTGGTCATCAACGCGGGCGGCATGGTGGATATCGGTGTCCTGGATGACGCCAGGCCTGACGCGGTTCTTTTCATGGCCATGCTGGGCTCTGCCGGCGGTGACGCTTTAGCTGATGTTCTCTATGGCGATGTGTCTCCCTCCGGTCATCTGACTGCGACCTGGCCGATGAAATACGAGGACATTCCATATGCGGAAGAATACAGTTATCTCAATCATGACGTGGACCGGGAATATTACCGCGAAGACATCTTTGTGGGCTACCGCTATTTTGATACCTTTTCTGTTGAGCCCCGGTATCCCTTTGGTTACGGGCTGAGCTACACAAACTTTTCTATGGACGGCACGGCAGCACTGAGCGGCGATACGATCCGGGTGACGGCACGCGTTAAAAATACCGGAGAGCATTCCGGCAAAGAGGTCGTACAGGTCTATGTGTCCTGCCCGGACGGTAAACTTCAAAAGGAATACCAGCGGCTTGTGAGTTTTCAGAAGACAAAGCTTTTGCGGCCGAATCAGGAGCAGACGCTCACTCTGGACATCCCGCTTGGGGAACTGGGCAGTTATGATGAAAAGACGGCATCCATGCTGCTGGAGGCAGGATGTTATCTGATTCGTCTGGGCAATTCTTCCCGCAATACGCGGATCATCGCCGCAGCCGAGCTTGCATCTACCGTACAGCTTTCCTGCCACGATAATATCTGCCCGACCAACGCAGGATTCTCCAAACTTTCCAAATCCCCGGAAGCTGTGAATGAACAGGTTCCGTCTGAGATACCGAGACTGCAAATCAACCCAGGCGCGATCGTGACGGTCCTTCATCAGTATCCGGAGCCTGCAGCATGTGACGATCCGGAAGTCGAGCAGTTGCTTCAAAAGCTGACGTATGATGAACTAGCGCTGTTGGTAGTGGGTTGCGGCAATGATATGTTGATTCCGATGGAGCACACCCGCACTGTTCCGGGTGCAGCCGGATACAGCACTTATAAACTGCACAAGAAAGGCATCACCGACATCGCATTCTGCGATGGGCCTGCCGGTATTCGCGTACAGCAGCAGGCTGTGGCGGTCAGGGGAAAGAACAAGATAAAAGCGATCACGCCAGCGCTAGAGATGCTGTCCTATCTGCCCAAGGCGTTCCGGAATTTCACTTTCGGAAAGCCGGAGGATGGAACCATGCTTTATCAGTACACCACGGCGCTTCCGGTTGGAACTGCGCTTGCACAAACATGGAACACTGCGCTCATTGAAAAACTTGGCCAGGGTGTCAACGCAGAACTGGAGGAATATGGGATTGACTTCTGGCTGGCGCCCGGTCTGAATATCCAGCGCAATCCTCTGTGCGGCAGAAATTACGAGTATTATTCCGAAGACCCGGTTCTGTCAGGGAAAATCGCGGCGGCAATGGCTCGCGGTGCCCAGATCCGGGGCAGCCACAGCGTGACACTCAAGCATTTCTTCTGCAACAATCAGGAAACCAATCGAGGTAATGTTTCTTCCGAGGTTTCTGAACGCGCCATCCGGGAAATTTATCTTAAAGGCTTTGAGATTGGCGTAAAGGAAGGTCATGCCGGAGCTGTCATGACAAGCTATAATCGCGTAAACAATGTGTTCAGCGCCGTTAACCGGGATGCTCTCATCAAGGTTCTGCGCGACGAGTGGGGATTTGACGGACTTGTTATGACGGACTGGGATACAACCAAACCGGACTGCGACGCTGAGAAATCCATGGAAGCCGGCGTCAGTATCCTGATGCAGGGTGAGAAAAAACAGGTCAGCAGAATTCGTAAAGCGATGAAAAATGGGACTCTGGATCCGAAATATGTGAGAAGGAGCGCCTCCCATGTCCTGCGGGCCATTATTCTTTCGAGCAAAGGAGATTAACGATGGAGACGCTGAAAATCTGGGGAGAGAATATTCCTTACAATACCGGGAAACCCAAAGCACCTGATATGGTTATACGCAAGATACCCAGGTGGCTTGCCATGATGGGGTGGGTAAAAGATGTATTCGGTACGCGCGTAGCCCGGGATACAGGCGGGATGGACACGTATACATACCTTGATGAAATCAAAACCGGCAAGGCCAGCGCCAGCTATGATGATGTTCCGACGCTCACACCCTTTCTTTCAACCGGCAGCGATACCGCTGTGATCATCGCTCCAGGCGGCGGCTTCTGCAATCAGTCGCGTGAGCTGGAAGGGTATAATATCGCCGCTTTTTTGAATCGGAAGGGAATCAGTGCATTTGTACTGGACTACCGTTTGAACCCTTACCGGGCTCCAGTCTGCTATCTGGATATGCAGCGGGCAATCCGCTATGTCCGCTACCACGCAGAAGAATATGGGATTGCGACAGACAAGATCGGAACACTTGGTTTTTCAGCCGGCGGCTACCTGTCCGGAGCCAGCCTGATCCTGCTTGGAGATAAGGCTGTAGAGATTTCAGGCTATGTCCCGGATGCAATAGACGCACAGTATGGAACGGCGGATTTTGTGGGAATGGTCTATCCTGTCGTTGACTTTGACAGGAATCAGAATATGCTTGCACTGCTTGCCGGCAAGGATTTCTATGATCCGGAAAAGCGGCCGCATCTTCAAAACCGCTATTCCCTGACAGCGCAGCTGCAGCACTCAACCGTCCCACAGTTCCTGTGTTATGGAAGCAAGGACATGATCAAGGGGCAGGACGCCTATGCACAGCGGCTTGAAGAATTGCACATTCCCCACAAGACACTGCGGATCGAGGGCGCTGGACATGGCTTCGCTTTGGAAAATAAGAAATACGCCTTTTGGGCAGACGAATTCGTCCAATGGGTCAGGGATGTCACAGCGGAAAAACAGACACAGTAGGGGGAGAGAGAAGATGCCTGAATTCAAAAAATACTTTACGCTCAGTTATGACGACGGGCTGGAACAGGACAAGCAAACAATCGTACTGATGAAAAAATACGGGATCCGGGGGACGTTCAACCTGAATTCCGCCCTGTTGGGCGAGAAATCCAATATCGAATATACGGGCACGATTGGCTTTAAAAATGTAGACCCAAGTATTGTGAAAAAGGGCTTGATTAAAACCGCACCGGCCAACCGCATCCCCGCCGATGAGATCCGGCAGGTATACGAAGGCTTTGAACTGGCTACTCATGGCGCACACCATCTGAACATGAGAAAGCTTGGTAAGGAAGAAACCGAAACAGAGATCCTGAAAGACAGGGAAGCTCTCGCTCAATACACGGATCTGCCGGTCGTCGGCCATGCGTTTCCTTTCGGCAGCAAAAGCCCCGCGCTACGGGAGGTCCTGAAAAACAATGGATTCCTGTACGCCCGTGCGCTGGGTAGCACCAAAGGCAAAGGTGAAGACCGCTTTGCGTTTCCTGAAAACCAGCTTGACTTCGCCCCGACCTGCTGGCACATCGACAAAAACATCAAAGAGCTGTTCGAAGAGTTCCTGTCCATCACTCCGACAAAGGGAGACATGCTGTTTTACATGTGGGGCCACGGGTATGAATTTGACTTTGATGTAATGAAAAAGCGTGAAATCATCAAAACCATGGAGTGGATGTTCGATCGGGTTGCAAATGACGATGCAATCATTTCCTGCACAAATGCCGAGGCATTTATGGGCCATAGTTCAGCAAATACGTAAGCAAATATTACGCAGAGGTGAGTAGACATGAAAGAAAAAAAAGAAGCAAAGAAGAATCATCTTCCGCATTATGGCCTCAGAGCCGCGGTCTGGACGACCTATGCAGCGTCCAATGGCATGGAGGCACTGCTGTTGGGCTATATGTCCTTTTATCTGACAGACAGTGTGTTGATGGCTGCGGCCACAGTAGGCACAATCATCGCGCTCTCCCGTCTTTTCGACGGTGTTTCAGACGTGATTGCGGGCTTCATCATTGACAGGACCAATTCTCGCTTGGGTAAGGCAAGACCCTATTCCATCTTCTCACTGGTGATGTGGGCGACCGCGGTTCTGCTCTTCAGCGTGCCGGATATATCCGATACCGGCAAGATCATCTATGTGTTCATTATGTACAACCTGGCGGACACCGTATCCCGCACAATGCTCTTCGCGTCTGAGAGCGTCCATTGCAAACGCGCCTTCAACCCCGATGAACAACTGGATGTGGTTGGAGTTGCGGGCCTTGCAGCCGGGATTGTCAACATGGTTGTCGGTGTACTGATGCCGTTGCTCATTAACAGTGTTGGCAAGACGAAAGAGGGCTGGACTATAATCGCCCTGTGCCTTGCCATTCCCGGCGGCGTCATGGGCGTGCTGAAACTGTTCTTCCTGCCGGAACTTGACATGCAGGAGGTGCTGGACAAGAAACAGGAATATCGCCTGAGCGTGAAAGAGTCTGTCATAGCGTTATTTCATAATAAATATATCTTGCTGTTTTTGGTGGTGGGCATGACGCGGTATACGATCATGGGTATGTCCATGCACACCTATTACTTTACTTACATCGTTGGGAATCTGGATCTGTACTCAGTCGTCAGCATGGTGGGCCTTCTGAGCATGGTGGTCATGCCTTTCATTCCCGCGCTGACCCGGAAGCTGGGCATCCGGAAATTTGCCTCTGTCTTCCTTTTCGCGGGAGCCGTGGCCTACGCCGCAGTCTATGTTGCCCCGAAGAATATCATCCTGCTGGCCATTTCTTCCGCTGTCACGCTGCTCGCGGGTCTTCCTGTCAGCATGTTGGAAAACCTCGTTGCGATCCAATGCATGAAATACTCCGAATGGAAGGATGGAGTACAGATTGAAGGCGTTATTTCTTCTATGAACGGTGTCTCTCACAAGGTAGGGCAGGCGATCGGCGCAATGCTGGTTGGCTTCCTGCTCTCTGCTAGCGGTTATAACGGTGAACTGGAAGTGCAGGGAGCTGCAGCTTCGGAGATGATCAAGTTTCTCTATATCGGCTTGCCTGCAATCCTGACGCTGATTGCTTCGCTGTGCATGCGTGGCTACCGGCTGGAAGATAAACTGGACACGATTGAGGCCGACCTTGCCGAAAGAAAGAATGTATGACGACGAATGTTATGCGAACTTTTTTACAGAAGAAAGAACTTCATTATATCTTTAGTTAAAGATGTGATGTTGATCGTGTTCTAACACTCTTGGGGCAATTTGCCCCAAGATTGAATACATGAAAAATCTGGTTATTCAGTTATTATAAAGACGTAGAAAGCGACAGTACCGATGACGGTTACCTAGCTTGCTCGGTAATTAAACCTAAGATAACCCACAAAAGTAGGTCTATAAATGAAGGTATATGAAAACACGTTAGGTTCATTCATATGCCTTTTCATATCTGAGATGCCTTCAGATTTGAACGGTATCTGTACAGAAACGGCTGAGTTTAAAACTGCCGGGTATCTCTATTCCAAGATCTTTGTAAAACTGTCTTACCTGCTTGTTAGGTGTCTCCACCAGAATTAGACCATCCGATTTCTTCATACACATCAATGACTGTGTCTTCCCGATCAGCTTTGTCATTGAAATGCCAATCTTTGTCAGCTTCTTCCTCATCTGCAGATAAATGATCGTACATATCATGTCATTCAGCAGTTTCCCCCGGACTGTCTGATCGCTCCATTTCGATAATGGCAACAGATCCAGATATTCTTTGCTTGTCTTGAATGTGGTCTCAATATCTGTTCTTCCGTAATACTCATCCAGCATCTCATCCGGCTCAAGTTTCTTATTGCTTGTCAGAATGAAATATCCGTATCTGACAGAGTACCAGTTCTTGTCCTTGTCCGTCGTCGCCTGGTATTCCTTCTCGTGTTCGTATCGGTATTTTCGGCATCCTTCCAACGCATTGTCCTTATCTACATATACATATGCATATTCCCGGCATCCGAAAATTGTGACTTCCTTCCGATAACCAAAGTAAGTATGGCCTTGTCTTATGATTTCGTACTTGGCATTGGAAAACAGACTCTTTGTATTGTGATACAGCGTTTTATACGGATACCCGTTTTTCGCTGGCATCCGTGCTGTCATGAACTTCTCTATCACCTCTCCGTCTTCATCCACATATGGGGCAGTATCAAGGTTAAATGCGTGAATCAGATCCTGATTCATATATCCTGCATCCAGCACAAGTTCATCAATTCGAATATCAAGGCTCTCTGCCACATCGCTCATTACATTCATGATTGTGCTGAAGTCCAGCACATTTCCGGGCATGATCTGAAACAATACATTCTGCAGGGGTATGCAGTTAACGACCGCCTTCTTTTAGCACAGAATAAAACAATTGAACTGCAGTCTCGTATTAATGCTGGATCATTCGAGGGAGAAGAAACGAAAGTTCAGGAATGACGAACGCACTAATCGTTTCTTCAAGTTTGCGTATGCCAGATGATCATCTGGTGGTACAGTAAATTGCATAAAGAGACGGAAAGCCGTGTGCGTTAGTAGCGCACGCACGGTTTGTCAGGGGGCGGTTGGCATTAAGTTAATCGCCTACCTTATATTGAGGCTATATATGGTTTCGAAGGATGGAGATAAAGAACGGATGAAGACGTCAATTCGGTTTTTCGATGATATGCCGGTAAGGTCTGTCTGGGATGAAGAAACTGGGAAATGGTGGTTTTGTGCTGTAGATGTTGTATCAGCAATTGCGGACACGTCAAACCCTAGAATATATTGGGCAACAGTCAAACGTAGAAACAAGCAGTTGTTTGCAAATTGCAAACAACTGAAACTGGCGGCTGCGGATGGCAAGAAATATAAAACGGATGTCATTGATGACAATATGTATCAGAAACTGATGCTGGCGATCAAAAGCCCGAAAAAAGACAGTTTTCAGAACTGGATGGCATCCGTTAACAGTTCTCTGGACGAAAAGAGCAAATTGAAAGCGTACGATCTTTTTGAAAGTGGCGCAATTGGCAGTATAGAAGTTGGTACTGTTAATGGACTGCAGCAGATTCATGCATATTTATTTGGCGGCTTATATGAATTTGCCGGGCAGATCCGGACAAAGAATATCAGTAAGAACGGCTTTACATTTGCGAATGCTATTTATCTTCCGGGAAACCTTAAAAAGATTGAGGAGATGCCTGAATCATCACTGCAGGAGATCATCGCAAAATATGTTGAGATGAATATCGCACACCCGTTTATGGAAGGAAACGGCCGCAGTACCCGAATCTGGCTGGATCTGATACTGAAACGGAATCTGGACAAATGCGTGGACTGGAGCCAAATCAGTAAGAAAGAGTATCTTCATGCAATGGAACTCAGTCCCTATGATGAAGCAGAACTTTTTCAGTTAATCCAATGTGCTTTAACAGATAAAACAGATGATCGAGAGATATTCATGAAAGGCGTCGATTACTCCTACTATTACGAAGAAGAATAATGGAATCTGTCCCTGATGAAAAAATGTATAGCCGGATCAGTAAAAGTATCTTATATGGTGCGCCTGCTGAAAGGTGAGTGCAGCCCTTGTGACAAAAGAGGGTCTAACAAGCATTTTCGACGAATGGATACACGGACAGATGAAGCTCCTGTGAGAAATAATGCACAAACCATAAGCATTTAAAGGATGCGCAAGGGAGCGGACCGTAATTACTATGAAGATTAAAATGCTTTTCACAACCCGAAGTTCATGATTATAATGAACGCGTTATGAAACATCAGGAAGCTATGTATATGGAGATGTGTAGAAGCGATGCGTACGACGACTTCGTACTGCGGATACGTTTTTCCATTGAGCAGACTGACGCTTGATAAAACACGGTATCACAGGTGCGGAGGTAAGAAAGCCGCACTTTTTTATGGAAGGAGAACACAGCTATGACAATCCAGCAGATCTATTATGCAATCGTAATTTCCGAAACAGGATCAATTAATAAAGCCGCAGAAACGCTCTATATTTCGCAGCCATCTCTGACCAGTGCGCTTCAGGAACTGGAAAAGTCCATCGGTATTACCATTTTCAACCGATCGGGGCGAGGCGTTACGGTAACCAATGACGGAAAGGAATTTCTGCAGTATGCCCGTCAGGTATACAACCAGTACGAGCAGCTCCAGGAACGTTATGGTGCAGGGGGACATCTGAAGAAGAAGTTCAGTGTATCCACCCAGCATTATTCCTTTGCGATCAAGGCGTTTGTGGAGATGGTCAAGAAATTCGACACAAGAGAATATGAGTTCTCCATCATGGAAGAGCGAACCAAGGAAGTCATCTCGGATGTCAGTAATGCCAGAAGTGAACTGGGAATACTGTATCTTTCCGATTTTAACCGCAGTGTGATTGGTAAACTGCTGCGCGCAAATGGACTTGAGTTCCATCATCTCATTGACTGTAATGCGTATGTCTATGTCTATCGTGAACATCCTCTGGCGAGACAGAAGTCAATTAAGTTCTCTCAGCTGGAAGATTATCCGTGCCTTTCCTTTGATCAGGGCGATACCAGCTCCTTCTACTTTGCGGAAGAAATTCTCAGCACAAATGAATATGCCCGCATCATCAAAGCCAATGACAGAGCTACCATGCTGAATCTGATGGTAGGTCTTAACGGATATACGTTATGTTCGGGAATCATCTGTGAAGAGCTGAATGGTTCGGATTATGTCGCCATTCCTTATAAGGCAGATGCGGATAACCCAAATGCATCCATGGAGATCGGATATATTACCCGCAGGAATACGGTGCTTGGGGTAATCGGTGAGCAGTATATCGAGGAATTGAAGGCGTATCTTTCAAAAAGCAAAAACTATAAGACGGAATAAATTTATAGGTTTCACCTATAGCGAAATATTCGATTCGCGTATTAGCGCAAATCACTCATGGGTGGCAGAATAAAACCCGTAGAGGAGAGAAGTTATGAATCGAATCGTAAAAAAATGTTTCTCTTCCGTATTGTTGAGTGTAAATCGAATGTGACCCTGACATCTGGGGAAAGAAAAACAATCGCATTCATTGACACACATAAAAAACAATAAGGAAAGAAAGAGGTATAAACATCATGACAGATATTAGAGATCCCAAGAATTGGAGTATTGAAACAAAGCAGCTTCACGTAGGACAGGAAAGTGCAGATCCCGCAACTGACGCACGTGCAGTTCCCATCTACGCAACCGCATCTTATGTATTCCACAACTCCCAGCACGCAGCTGACCGCTTCGCACTGAGAGATGCAGGAAACATCTACAGCCGTCTTACCAACCCGACAGAGGGTGTATTCGAAGCTAGAATCGCTGCTCTTGAAAACGGTGTTGGAGCGCTCGGACTCTCTTCTGGTGCCGCTGCTGTTACATACGCAATTCAGGCTCTTGCGAAGGCTGGCGAACATATCGTAGCTTCCAAGACCATCTATGGTGGAACCTACAACCTGCTGGCTCATACACTCCCGTTAACATCTGACATCACGACAACATTCGTTGATCCGTATGAAGAAGGTTCCTTCGAAAACGCAATTCAGGAAAACACCAAGGCGATCTTCATTGAAACCCTCGGAAACCCGAATTCCAACATTATCGATATTGAAGCAGTTGCCGCAATCGCGCACGCTCACAATATCCCGCTGGTAATCGACAACACCTTCGCTACACCGGTTCTTGTAAGACCGATCGAATACGGCGCAGACATCGTTGTTCATTCCGCAACCAAGTTCATTGACGGACACGGCACCGCAATCGGCGGCGTGATCGTAGACAGCGGTAAGTTTGACTGGAAAGCATCCGGCAAATATCCTTGGATCTCCGAAGCGAATCCCAGCTACCATGGTGTATCCTTCGTAGACGCAGCCGGTGCAGCAGCTTACATTACCTACATCCGTGCGATCCTTCTCCGTGACACAGGCGCAACTGTATCTCCGTTTGCCGCATTCCTGTTCTTACAGGGTCTGGAGACACTGTCTGTACGTGTAGAACGTCATGTTGAAAATGCGATTAAGGTTGTCAACTATCTGAACAGCCATCCGCAGGTTGAAGCAGTTCACCATCCTTCTCTGGCTACCGAACCCAGCAATAACCTGTATGCGAAGTTCTTCCCGAACGACGGCGGATCCATCTTCACATTTGAAATCAAGGGTGATGCAGCTACAGCTCAGAAGTTCATCGACAACCTGCCGATCTTCTCACTCCTTGCTAACGTGGCAGACGTGAAGTCACTCGTAATTCATCCGGCCAGCACAACACATTCTCAGCTGACGGAAGAAGAACTCCTGGATCAGGGAATCAAGCCGAATACCATTCGTCTTTCGATCGGTATCGAAAAGGCTGAAGATCTGATCGCTGCTCTCGACACCGCATTCGAAGCAGTTAAATAAGAAATCAATTCAGAATTGAATTCGTCGGAGGAGCCTTGAAAAAGGCTTCTCTGTTTTTAACGGGAGGGGAAAGATATGAAATTCAGTGTAGAACAGAATGTAAAGGATCTTGGCGTAGATGTGGTCGGTGTGGTAATTACCGGGATTGATAATACATCAAAATCCGAAGAATATAAGGCATGGAGAGAATCCACGGTCGCATCGTTACTGGAACGATACCGAGACTATGATGTGAAGCAGGATGCAGTTCTGGAAGGGTTTTATTCCCTTCATGCCAAAGTGGGAGTGCCCCGCAGAAAGAATCCTTCTGCCCCTGAAAATCTGATTCGTCTGCTGGAAAAGAAGCAGGGATTATTTGAAATAAACAAGGCAGTGGATATCTATAATCTCGTATCACTGGATACCAGACTTGCGTTAGGGGCCCATGATATTGATCGACTGGATGGGAATGTGACACTGCGGCTGACTGATGGAACGGAACGCTTTGTGCCTCTTGGCAGCCCGGAACCAAAACCGGTCAAGGCAGGGGAGTACTCCTATATTGATGATTCCAATGAGATTGTTTGCCATCTGGAAATTCGTCAGGTGGAGAAGGACAAGGTAACAGAGGATACGACAAATGTGTTCTATATCGTTCAGGGAAATGAAGCGGTGGAACATCAGGTGCTGCTGGATGCGGCGAAGCAGCTGATTGATCTTACCGTGCGATTCTGTGGAGGAAGTGGTGAAATTCTTGAGTCATAGTTAAAAACTATAGCTCTATATAATGCATGCGTATGGCGGAGCGATTTGATCTTTGCCTATAATGAAGCCATGGAGACAAGACTTACATTTGTGAAAGTTTGTTGTTGTATGAAAGTGAACCGGTGACGGAGATTTTTCATACATTCCATACAGTATTGAAGAATTTACTCCGCCATGAAATGTAACCGGGCGGAGTTTTTACTTGAAGGAGGAACGTACTTATGACCAGAAAAATCGAAACACAATTGATTCATGCGGGGATTCCCGAAGATGAAGCGACAGGCGCAGTCAATATCCCGATCTATCAGACTTCAACGTATCACCAGACTGCGCTTGGTGTTCATAAGGGGTGGGAGTATTCCCGCACTGGCAACCCGACCAGGGCAGCTCTTGAACAGCTGATCGCTGATCTTGAACATGGGACACATGGCTTCGCGTTTGCCTCAGGCCTGGCCGCACTCACAACCATCCTGCATCTGTTTTCTTCAGGAGATGAGATTCTGATCAGTGAGAATGTATACGGAGGAACGTATCGGCTTCTGGCAAATGTGTTTGATCAGACTGGCCTGAAGTTTTCCATTGTGGATACGACCGATCTTTCAAAAACTGAAGAAGCACTTTCCCGTCATCCTTCCGCGATTCTGATTGAAAGCCCAGCTAATCCACTGCTTACGATTACGGATGTGGAAGCAGTCGCCCAGGCGGCACACCGGGAAGGAGTTCTGGTAATTGTGGACAGCACCTTCATGACACCGTATCTGATGCGTCCGTTGGATCTTGGGGCTGATATCGTTGTGCACAGTGCCACCAAGTACCTTGGCGGGCACAGTGACCTGATTGCTGGTCTTGCGGTGGTAAAGGACGAAGAACTTGCGCAGAAGCTTGCGTTCCTGCAGAATGCGGCAGGTGCGGTGCTGGCGCCATTTGACTCCTATCTTCTGATACGTGGAATCCGGACTCTGGGTGTGCGGATGGACCGCCATCAGGAAAATACTGCAGCGATCGCATCTTTCCTGAAGGAAAGCCCGGCAGTCAAGTCCGTTTATTATCCTGGATTTGAGGATGCTCAGGGCCATGAGATACAAAAGAAACAGGCTTCTGGATTCGGTGCGATGATCTCGTTTGAACTGGCGGAAGAATATGATTTCAGAGTTTTCCTTTCTTCCCTGAAACTGATCTATCTTGCGGAGAGCCTTGGTGGGGTGGAGAGTTTGATCTGTCACCCTTCCAGTATGACCCACGCTTCGATTCCGGAAGAGATCCGGAATAAGGTCGGCATCAGTGAACAGTTACTTCGTCTTTCTGTGGGAATCGAGCATGCGGAAGACCTGATTGAAGACCTGAACCAGGCATTTGAACAGAGCAGAAAAGGAGAATGATGATGAATTACAGAGAAGATTTTCATGATCTGATTGGCAATACCCCATTAGTAAAACTCGGACATCTTGGATTCCCGGAGGGCGTTAATGTTTTCGCAAAGCTGGAACTTCTGAACCCAGCCGGTTCGGTCAAAGACCGTACAGGACGAGCCATGGTGGAAGCTGCGGAGCGTTCTGGTCAACTGAAGCCAGGCGGTACAATTATCGAGGCAACGGCCGGGAATACCGGAATCGGAATTGCCTTCGCCGCGTTAAACAAGGGATATCGTGTTATCTTTGCGGTTCCCCTGAAGTTTTCCAAGGAAAAGATCGCGATCATGAAGGCATTAGGTGCGGAAATTATTCAGACCTCACGGGAAGGTGGAATGCTTGAGGCAAGAGCCAAAGCGGATGAACTTCATGCGCAGATTCCCAATTCGGTTGTGATGGGCCAGTTTATTAATCCGGCAAACCCTGCAGCGCATTATGAAACAACCGGCCCGGAAATCTATGATGATCTGGAAGGTCAGATTGACTATTTCGTGATGGGAGCGGGAACCGGCGGAACCTTCAGCGGGGTCACACGATACCTCAAGGAACGTAATCCAAACATTAAAGGTGTACTGGCAGATCCGGTTGGCTCAACCATCGGCGGTGGCGAACATGCGGATTATGAAATTGAAGGAATCGGAAATGATTTTATCGCAGATACGATGGATATCTCACTCGTAGATATGGTATATAAAGTCAGTGATGCGGATGCCTTTGGGGCGGTGAAGGAACTGGCGTTACGCGAAGGGATTCTTGCCGGGTCATCTTCTGGTGCCGCGCTTGCGGGTGTTAAGAAACTGGTCGCGGATGGCTATAAAGGTAATATCGTCACCTTATTCCCGGACCGGGCAGACCGCTATCTGTCGAAAGGAATCTTTGACTGGGGAGAATAACAATCTATGGGACGAATCCGTAAAATTGATCCGGAAACCGCTTCGGAAGAAGTAAAAGAAGCCATTGCGGCTCATCTGAGCCAGGGCTATCATCTGACCAATGAGAAACTGACACTGCTGCACAGTGTGCCGTGTTTTCTGGCCATTGAAGAAAGCTCCTATGCGGTGGACCGGGAACTGCAGAAACTCATTGGGAAGCGGGCAGCGGATATTTATGAGTACGCGATCAGCGATGCCAATGAATGCTTAGTGTGTTCGCTGTATTTCCGGGATCTGTTAAAACGGGAAGGCATTGATATCGCAACGCTGGAGTTTACGGAGGAGGAAACCCTGCTTATTGAATTTGCGAAGGCTCTGGCAAAGGATGCCATGCATGTGCCGTCTGAATTGAAGGATCGTATGCAGGAAAAATTCGATGATCATGCATTCGTGGTAATTACCACGATGGGAATCATGATGCTGGCGAATAACTACTTCAATGAAATCGCAGAGGTAGATACAGGAGCTGCCTGATTAGACAACCTGCGAAAAGAAGGGTAAACTCATTAATTGAATTTGGAAAAGAGGAAGAAGTCTTATGCTGAAACAGGTATCCGTGATTGCGGAAAATAAAAAAGGCGCCGTCAATGCGGTTATTTCTGACATCTCGGATGCCGGAATCGATTTCTACAACGTCGTCAGTAACGACAGCCCGGAGTTTGGAATTATCCGTATGCTGTGCTCGGATCCGGAGCGGGCTGTAGAGATTCTCAAGAATAACGGATATCTCACAAGATCTGACAATGTGCTGGGAATTGTGATCTCGGAAGAAGTTGGAAGCTTAAGCAGACTTCTCAGTGATGTTTCTGACAGCTATATCAATATTGATTATCTGTATGTATGTTATATCCGGAATGTGGAAAATCCGGTAGCGATCCTCCATGTTCATGAATGTTCCGAAGTGGAAGAGTGTCTGAAAGGGAAAGGGTATATTTCGCTGGATAACTCCTCACTCTATAAGTGATCTCGTTCTTCCGTCTTTTAAAGAACAACGCAGTCCGACCGTCTGGTTTGGGCTGTTTTTGTGTTGAACGGATGAGATGTAAGGACCATTCACGTAAAGGGTAGAGAAGAAAATCTGAGCGTGAAATGTAATGAAAATAATTGCGAAAATTTTCATAAAAGTGTGGAAATTATGAAAATAATTGCAGGAAATGTGTTGAATTGATGAAATTCTCTACATATAATTAGTGCGACTTCTTTTTTTTGAAGTTAGAAAACGAGGGAAAGAAAGATGAAATTCGAAAAGATGCTTAAAGGAGGCCTTGCTGCAGTAATGGCAATGTCTCTGGTAGCTTGTTCCGGAAGCAGTGATTCTTCTGCACCGGCAGCTGACACTTCCACCGGCAGTGATACTACGGAGACAACCGTAGCAGCTGCAGGCGCATTCAAACTTGGCGGATCCGGACCTCTGACCGGCGGTGCTTCCGTTTATGGACAGGCCGTAAAGAATGCTGCTGAACTGGCCGTTGAGGAAATCAACGCGAAGGGCGGAGTACAGTTTGAGTTCGTTATGGAAGATGATGAACACGATACAGAAAAGGCAGTTAATGCATATGCTGCTCTGAAGGACTGGGGCATGCAGGTTTCCCTGCTGACCGTCACATCCGCTCCGGGTGCTGCGGTTGCGCCGCTTTATAAGGAAGACAGCACATTCGCTCTGACACCGTCCGGCTCCTCTCTTGCGATCATTTATGCTGATCTCATCAATCTGGCAGATCCGTACGGAAACGTATTCCAGATGTGCTTCACCGATCCGAACCAGGGTGTTGCTTCTGCGGACTACCTCTCCACACATACAAACCTTGGATCCAAGGTTGCGATCATCTATAAGAATGATGACAACTACTCCACAGGTATCTATGAGAAGTTTGTGAACGAAGCTGCAGATAAGGGTCTTGAAGTAGTTTATGCCGGTACATTCGCTGGCGAAGACAATGACTTCAACGTACAGCTGTCCCAGGCGCAGGCAAATGGCGCAGACATCCTGTTCCTCCCTATTTACTACCAGCCGGCTTCCACAATCCTGAAACAGGCGAAGGATATGGACTACGCTCCGACCTTCTTCGGTGTTGACGGTATGGATGGAATTCTTGCGATGGAAGGCTTCGATACCTCTCTTGCGGAGGGTGTATACCTTCTGACACCGTTCTCTGCAGATGCTTCTGATGATCTGACAAAGAACTTCGTATCCAACTATCAGAACAACTATGGCGACACACCGAACCAGTTCGCTGCTGATGCATATGACTGTGTCTATGCGATCGCTCAGGCTCTGGAAGCTTCCGGTGCTACTGCAGATATGAGTGCTGCTGAAATCAACGATCTGCTCGTTGAGCAGTTCACATCCATGACATTCAACGGTCTGACCGGTACAGATGTCACATGGAATACCAACGGTGAAGTCTCCAAGGCTCCGAAAGCTGTTATTATCGAAAACGGTGTATACGTTGGCGTAGAAGACTAACTTCCGCATCTGAATCACGATGAAAGGTTGCCAATGGAAATATTGGCAACCTTATTGTATTTTTAAGGGAAAGGGGGATAAATCATGGCCTTTTTATCTTATCTGATCAATGGCCTGAGTCTTGGGAGCGTCTATGCCATCATCGCCCTGGGATATACGATGGTTTACGGTATCGCCAAAATGCTGAACTTCGCACATGGAGATATTATGATGGTCGGAGCGTTTGTGGCGTTCTTCGCGCTCAACAGCTTTGGCCTTCCAGTAGTTGTTTCAGTAATATTGTCCATGCTTGCGACAACCTGTCTTGGGGTAGTTATTGAGCGTCTGGCCTATAAGCCGCTGCGTCAGGCATCGAGTCTTTCGGTACTGATTACAGCGATTGGTGTCAGTTATTTTCTGCAGAATGGAGCGCAGCTTCTGTGGTCTTCTTCCACAAAGGTATTCCCGTCTATTATTGCCAGCGGGTCGTTGCGTTTATTCGGCGGAGCGCTTTCCATATCCTATCTGACCTTGGTGACCATTACCGCCTGTATCGCAGTTATGGTCTGCCTTACATTATTTATTAATAAGACCAAAACCGGGATGGCCATGCGGGCCTGCTCGGAAGATAAGGGTGCTGCGACTCTGATGGGAATTAATGTCAACCGCATTATCTCCATTACGTTCGCAATCGGCTCCGGCATTGCGGCACTTGCGGCAGTACTGTTATGTGCTACTTATCCGACTCTCAGCCCGACCCTTGGTTCGATGCCTGGTATTAAGGCATTTACCGCTGCCGTATTCGGCGGAATCGGTTCGATTCCCGGTGCTTTCCTTGGCGGATTGATGTTGGGAGTAATTGAGATTCTCGCTAAGGCGTATGTATCTACACAGCTCAGTGATGCGATTGTATTTGCGGTGTTGATTATCGTGCTTCTGATCAAGCCTACCGGACTCCTTGGCAAGAAGCTGAGTGAGAAGGTATAGGAGGCAGCGTATGAAAAACAAAAAGTCATTTGTTGGAAACCTGTTTTCCAGAACCTACCGCAGTCGTACGATTTCGTTTCTGATTATTATTGTCGGTTATATTCTCATTGAACTGCTGTTAAAGACAGGAAATCTGTCCAGTATGTTTCAGTCGCTCTTAGTTCCAGTGACCTGCTATATTGTGGCGGCACTTGGCTTAAACCTCAATGTTGGTGTATCGGGAGAGTTAAATCTCGGCCAGGCTGGATTCATGAGCCTTGGGGCATTCATGGGCATCTGTGTTTCCGGAGCGCTGTCCTCGGCGATTCCAAATGGATTAATACGGTTAGTCATTGCGATTGTTCTAGGCGCATTGATCGCTTCTGTGCTTGGATTTGTGATCGGGGTTCCGGTACTCAAACTGCAGGGAGACTATCTTGCGATTGTCACTCTGGCTTTTGGAGAAATCATTAAATCCCTGATCAACAATATGTATGTCGGTATTGATCCTAACGGCTTTCAGTTCAGCTTCGTAGAGAATAAACTGAGCCTTGCGCCGGGCGGAAAGATGCTGATCAGCGGCCCGATGGGTGCTACCGGCACAAACCGCATTGCGACCTTTTCGGTAGGTGTGGTTCTGATTCTGATTGCGCTTGTTATTGTTTATAACCTGATTTACAGCCGGAGCGGACGTGCCATTCAGGCATGCCGTGACAACCGGATTGCGGCGGAATCTGTTGGTATTCATGTAGCGAATACAAAGATGCTGGCGTTTGTTGTTTCAGCGGGTCTTGCTGGAGCGGCAGGTGCGTTGTATGGTCTGAACTACTCTACCCTGATTCCAGCGAAGTTTGACTTCAACCTTTCGATTCTGATTCTTGTCTATGTCGTACTTGGCGGGCTGGGCAATATGACCGGAACGATTATTTCCACCATCGTACTGGTACTTCTGCCGGAACTGCTGCGTGGACTGCAGGACTACCGCATGCTGATATATGCGGTGATACTGATTGTCATGATGATTCTTTCCAATAACGAAAAGGTAAAGAATCTGCTTTCTCTCCTGCATCAGAAGCTGTCATTCGGTAAGACAAAGGAGGCCGAAGCCAATGAGTGAAAAGAAAACACCGGTACTGGAAGTCCGGGATCTTGGAATTGATTTCGGCGGTCTTACTGCGGTAAATGACTTCAACATGGATGTCTATGAAGAAGAAATTGCCGGATTGATCGGCCCGAATGGTGCTGGTAAGACAACCGTCTTCAATATGCTGACAAAGGTATACCAGCCTAGCCGGGGAACCATTCATTTCCTGGGGCAGGATACCGCTAAGATGAGCGTCGTGGATATGAACCGGGCGGGGATTGCCCGTACATTCCAGAATATTCGTCTGTTCTCGAATATGAGCGTGCTGGACAATGTTCGTATCGGCATGCACAACAAGATTACCTATAACGAACTGGAGGCAGTATTCCGCCTTCCAAAGTACAGACAGCAGGAACAGGCAGTGGAAGAAGAGGCGATGGAACTGCTCAAGATCTTCGATCTTGATAAGGACGCATCTCTCATTGCCGGAAACCTGCCTTATGGGGCACAGCGTCGTCTTGAGATTGCCCGTGCCATGGCAACTAACCCGAAACTGCTTCTTCTGGATGAACCAGCAGCCGGTATGAATCCACAGGAAACCGAAGATCTGATGAAGATGATTCGATTTGTACGGGATCATTTCCGGATTGCTGTACTTCTGATTGAACATGATATGCGTCTTGTCATGGGAATCTGCGAGCGGATAACCGTACTGAACTATGGAATGATGCTGGCGGAAGGAACCCCGGCGGAGATTCAGGCGAACCCGCAGGTCATCAAGGCGTATCTGGGAGAGTGATCGAATATGCTGAAAGTAGAAAATCTGGTCGTTCGTTATGGAATGATCGAAGCGATCAAAGGGATCAGCTTTGAAGTAAATGACGGAGAAATCGTCACTCTGATTGGAGCTAATGGTGCTGGTAAGACAACCACGATGCATGCGATTTCCGGACTTCTGAAACCGGTCAGCGGATCGATTCTGCTGGATGGAACGGATCTGACAAAGATTCCGTCGCATCAGATCGTTACGATGGGTCTGGCACAGGTGCCGGAGGGACGGCGTGTCTTCGCTCAGGAAACGGTGGAAGAGAATCTGATTCTCGGTGCGTATTTCCGTAAGGACAAAGATAAGATTCAGGCGGATATGGAAAATGTATTCGAACTGTTTCCCCGTCTGAAGGAGCGTCGTTTGCAGGCGGCGGGAACGCTGTCTGGCGGTGAACAGCAGATGCTGGCGATGGGAAGAGCGCTGATGGCAGATCCTAAGATCATGCTGCTGGATGAGCCTTCCATGGGTCTTTCACCGCTGCTGGTATCCGAAATATTCAGTATTATAGAAGAGATCAACAAGAAGGGAACGACAGTGCTTCTGGTTGAACAGAATGCGAAGCGAGCCCTGGCAATTGCCAATCACGCCTATGTTCTTGAAACCGGCAGAATCACGCTGGAAGGAACCGGTGAGGAACTTGCCCGGGATGAACGTGTTCAGAAAGCATATTTAGGAGGATAAACCATGTACGTAAAGGATCACATGACGAGAAACCCTCAGACCGTTTCCAAGGATACAACCATATCCAAAGCGGTAGAACTGATGGGAAAGAACAACTTCCATCGTCTGCCGGTAGTAGATGAGGATGGAAAACTGATCGGTCTGGTTACACAGGGAATTGTGGAAGAAAGCAGCGGTTCTCAGTCTACCTCGCTTTCCATCTTTGAACTGAATTATCTTCTTTCCAAGCGTAAGGTCAGCGATATCATGATTTCCGATGTGAAAACCACAACGGAAGATGTCTTCCTGGAAGAAGCCGCAAAGATCATGATCGATCATTCGATCTCGGTTCTTCCGGTGGTGGATGCCGATCGGCATGTCATTGGAATTATCACTGAGAAGGATATGTTTCAGGCCTTCGTGGATCTATTGGGATATGGAAAACGAGGCACACGCTTCGTTATCCGCTGTGTCGACCAGCCTGGGTACTTTGTCGGTATTTCCAAACTGTTCGCGGAAAACTTTGCGAATGTGGAATCGATTGCGGTATTCCGTACGGAAGAGCGCGGTACCGAAGTGGTCGTTAAGGCGACTGGTGATATTCCGGTAGAACAGATGCGTGACATCCTGGTCAAAGCTGGATATACGGTCACGGAGATCGTACAAACAACGATTGACGGAAAACGCGTTAAACATCCTGTTGAATAATAAATGCGGACGGAGAAATCCGTCCGTACGTTTGAAGAGGTGAATATGACTATTGGCGATCTTATCTTTTATGCCCTTGATATCTTTATTCTGTTCATGTTGGTAAGAATGCGTAAGAACTCCAGAGAAATTGAAGTTCCAACATCCCTTGGGCCAAGATGGGTGATTCCCGCGATCTTCTTTGCGATTGCGATCCTGGGATTGATCAACTATACAGGTCTGTTCCGGTGGGTTCAAACCATTGCGCTTGTCGTAATGGGCATTATTTACTGGGGTATGAATTCCGGGCTTTCCCCTAAGGGTGTGGTTATGATCGGAAGACTGTATCCTTACGAAAAGTCCAAGCCGATCACGGTGGATGATGAACATCACAATGTGACATTCAATATCCGCAGATCCCCGACACCGGTTAACTTTCTTCCGGAACAGATGAAGGAAGTACGTAATTATCTGTCAAAATACGCGGGAATCGCAAAGCACGCGGTACGTACAAAATAATCCACCAGAGTGAAAAGCGGAGCGATCCGCTTTTTCATATGCAGCGAAAGAGAAAGGTAATGTGTTTCCATATTGGAGACATTGAGGGAAAGGGTTCTTGTACGGTAAAATCTGGATATGGCTCTTTCGATTAAGGAACTGCGAATTCGAAGAATTCTGGATCGCTATGGCGACAGCATCTTCCGATTGGCCTGTTCGTACCTTCATAATGAGGCGGATGCTCAGGAGGTGGTTCAGGATACGTTGATACAGCTGCTTCGCTATGATCCGGACTTCCATGGGGATACACAGAAGGAAAAAGGATGGATGATGAAGACGGCGGTGAATCTTTCCCGCAACCGGCTCCGCGCATTATCTGCCCATCCCAGTGAAGAACTGAATGATAATACCGAGGTGATTAAAGATCCGGATCTGAGGTTTGTCTGGGAGGCGGTAAATACACTGCCGGTGCGTTATCGGGAAGTAATTCATCTGTTTTATCAGGAAGGATATTCCGTCAAGGAGATTGCTTCGATTACCGGGCGAAGAGAGGGGACAGTAAGGTCTGATCTTTTCCGGGCAAGAGCAGATCTGAAAGAGGTGCTTAAGGAGAGTTATGACTTCGAGGAATAAATATCAGGAAGCCAATGAATCCATCATGCTTTCTGAAAAGCGTAAGGAAGCGATTCTGGACGCAGTATTAACAACTGAAGTTGCCCCTGTGCGGCGGTTTTCATCGCGGTTTCATTGGGCGGGAGTCGGTGTGCTTGCGGCAGTAGCTCTGCTTATTGTGATAATTCCTGCCCGCTTTCGTATGGGCTCGGCTAGTCAGTCGGAGGCCCCAATGGAAGCGATGGCTGTCGCAGAATCTGCGGAATACGATGAAGCAGAGGAACCGGTTCTCTCCGATAACGGAAGTTATGAGGCAGCCTCTGCCATGCCAGGTATCGCAGTTCTTCCAGTTCCTGATCTGATGGAGTTTGAAGGAGTTCAGTCTGTAAGAGAACTGCATAATGAAGATGGTTCTATTACATTGGATATAGATACCGATACCGGCAGAATTGAAATCAATATCTGTCAGGAGGATCTTGAGTCTACGGACAGTGATCTTGTGATTGATGGAGTGAGTTACTACATTACTTCAGAGCCCTTACTGAGCGAAGAACAGATGGAGCGTCTTAAGGAGTTCATTGTGGCGCAGATACAGGAAGAAGAATACTGATATGAAACATCCCATGCGAAAGGAACTGGAGGCAGTGCGGGATCCCTCCAACGCAGAGTTTGTATTGAAACTGTGTCCTGGAATGGAACGGAAACGGGTGCTGGGGCTGAAAGCACCGGTATTGCGGAAGTTTGTTCGGGAGTTAGAACGGCAGGATCTTACAGAGATGTTCCTGAATGATATCCCACATCGTTATCTTGATGAAGATCTGATTCATGTACAGCTAATCAGCCGGAAGAAATCCGTTGAAACGATTCTGGAGCGGGTTGAGGAATTTCTTCCCTATATGGATAACTGGATGGTGACGGATGCTCTTCGCCCAGGGATCTTCAAAACGGACACGGAACTGTTGGAGCCAAGGCTTGAAACATGGATCGCATCAACTGAACCATATACGGTACGTACAGCGATTGGATTGTATATGTCCTACTTTCTTGATCAGGCATTTCATGCCAGTCAGGCAGAGCGGATCAGCGATCTGAGATTTGATCACTATTATGTAAAAATGATGTGTGCATGGTATATGGCAACCGCACTGTACAAACAGCCTGAAACTGCCATGACTATTCTGAAAGAAGAACGTATGGATGTCTGGACGCACAATAAAACCATTCAGAAAGCGATTGAAAGCTATCGAATCACCGATTCCATGAAACAGGAATTAAGGTCACTCAGGAGGAAATAAGTGTATGAATATTGCGGTATATCTGGCTTCTACCCCGGGAAATCATTCGAAGTATGCGGAATGCGCCAATGAGGTAGGAGAGCGTATCGGCGAAGCCGGTCATACCCTGGTCTATGGCGGAGCAGATGATGGCTGTATGGGCATTGTGGCAGATGCAGTGCTGGCTTATGGAGGGAAGGCCATCGGTGTAATTCCCGGATTTTTCTCACCCCGTGCGCATCAGGGATTGACACAGTTAATCACTGTGGAAACCATGGGTGAGCGAAAGAAGAAGATGATTGAGCTCGCAGATGCGTTTATTGCACTTCCTGGCGGTCCGGGAACCATTGAGGAAATCAGTGAGATCATATCCGCACGCAGGATTGGTCTGTTTCAAAAACCCTGTATCATATTGAATCTGGATGGTTTTTACGATGATCTGAAGCGGCAATATGAACGGATGGTGGAAGAAGGGTTCTTAACTGATGAAGAACTGAATCGTATCCAGTTCGTCGCAACCCCGAAAGACGCATTAAATGCGTGCGGAGTTCAGTGAAGCTGTTTGAATCATACGTATCATTGAAATTATGCCGGATCTTCGACAGTTTATATGACAGGGAAACGCTGGAAATCGCATAGAAAAGCGAAAATCCAGTGTTTTTGTATGAAAACTGCACTACGTCTTTAATACGGGCAGGGGCGGCATAATGGGGAGGGCTCGTTTTTCGGGCAAAAAAGGCTCGTTTGAGCCATCATGTGAAGTCGGGTATGGATCCGATTATTTTTTGAAAAATTTAGATGTAACTATTGACATTACAACGGCAGGGCGATATATTCTTCCTATCAGATGAAACCGCGGCGGTTACAACAGGCCGACGCGAATAGAATGAAGGAGGATACTATCATGACAAAGATTGAAAAGGCTTTGGCTCTCATCAACACATTCGCAACTGGCGATACCGAAAAAGCCGCTTCTCTGCTCGCAGAGAGCTACATCCAGCATAACCTCGCTTACGGCACTGGCCGAGATGCTTTTGTGGGCAGCGTTGCTTACCTCGCTTCCGCTCCTGTGAAGACAACCGTCAACAACATCCGCTCCTTTGAGGATGGCGACAAGGTTTTCCTGCAGACCGTTTACAACTTCGCCGGGATGGGCGAGCAGGTGGCTTTCGATATCTTCCGTTTTGATGAAGCCGGCCTGATTGCTGAGCATTGGGATAACCTTGCTGCAAAGGCTGATCCAAATCCCTCCGGCCACACCCAGATTGACGGGTATGATACTCTTGAGGATCTGGACAAGACGGAAGAGAACCGCGAAATCATCAAGAACTTCCTGCATGATGTGATGCAGAACAAGGCTCCTGAGAAGACGACTTCCTACTTTGACGGCGATACGTACATCCAGCACAACACCGGCATTGCTGACGGGCTCTCCGGCCTCGGTGCGGCTCTGGGTGCTCTTGCGGAGCAGGGCATCCAGATGATCTATGACACGATCCATCAGGTGCTTGTGCAAGGCAACTATGTGCTGGCTGTTTCCGAGGGTACCTTCGGCGGTGCGCCGACTTCCTATTATGATCTGTGGAGGATCGAGAACGGCAAAGTTACTGAGCATTGGGATGTCATGGAGACCATCGCTGAGAAAGACACATGGCAGAATCAGAACGGCAAATTCTAATGTAACCGTTGAAATTACAACCTGTTCGTAGTAAATTACGACAGGAGGTGTTGCTTCATGCAGATTTCAAGTAGATTTACCATCGCACTGCATATCTTCACCTGCGTCGATGTATTCAAAGATGGATACAAGGTAACGAGTGACTTCCTTGCAGGAAGCATCAATACGAATCCTGTCGTCATACGAAAAATCCTGACGCAGCTGAAAAACGCAGGCCTTATTACAGTAGCGAGAGGAACTGGTGGCGTGAAGCCAACAAGACCGCTATCGGAGATCACATTTTATGATGTGTATCAGGCGATTGAGCCTGTCGAGAACGGAGATCTGTTCCGCTTCCATGAGAGCCCTAATCCGGAATGCCTGGTAGGCAGAAATATTCACGCACTGCTTGATGATAAATTGAAGGCCATACAAAGTGCGATGGAAGAAGAGATGCGTAAATATACGCTTCTTGATCTGCGCTCCGGGATAACAGAGCTAATGGAAAAGGAAAGCTTACATACAGGCTCCGAAGGGTAATCCTTCCGGAGCTTTTTAGGAGGCAACAATGGAGACAAAAGATTATCTCTCATATATCGTTCATAAAATCCATACTACTATTGTCGCAACGGTTGATGACGATGGACTTCCGGTTACTGCAGCTATCGATATGATGGACAGCGATGATAGCAGCTTGTATTTTCTTACTGCAAAAGGGAAAGGATTTTATGACCGACTGGTCAAGCGCTGCTTTCTGGCGATGACCGCAATTAAAGGAGAAACCACCTTGTCCAGTGTGGCAGTATCTCTTCGTGGAAATGTCCGGGAGCTTGGTTATGAAAAGATACCGGAACTTTTCATGAAAAATCCTTATATGCACGAGATTTATCCAACCGAGGAATCCATGCGTGCGCTGACCGTTTTTCAGGTTTATGAGGGAAATGGTGAATGGTTTGACCTGTCGAAGAAACCGATTGAACGGGTATCGTTTACTTTTGGTGGTGCTGAGAAGAAACAAGAAGGCTACTACATTACGAATGCCTGTATCGCCTGCGGGATTTGTACCGGGGTTTGCCCTCAGAAATGCATCATGACAGATTGTATTCCATTTGAAATTGAACAGGCTCATTGCTTGCATTGTGGGAACTGCATGGTAGCATGTCCGGTTGGAGCCGTGGAAAGAAGGTAATCATATGAAAAATATGACACAAGATCAGCGACTTTTTGATCTTCTCTATGATTGCGATGTTTACGTTTTCACTGCGTATAGTTGAGGTAATTATGAAGCCGATATCCAACAAGGAATATGAGAAGTACCAGTAGTACCAGGCCGACAAGCTGTATGGTCGGATACTGATACCGGATGGGCCACGTATTCTCTGCGTCGGTCTGGATAATGATCCAGAGAAGATCGGCATCCACATGCTGGAGATGCCGGCCAGGTTTGGAAATGAAGGAATCGTGGAATGAAAACACCCGATCACCAGAGTAAGAACAATCCGGTGGTCGGGTATTTTTATTTCTGATAAGCAAGTGAAAAGAGAGCACTCAGTTCTTTTCCGCTTTCCTGCATACCACGTTTGATCCATTCGAGCATCCATCCATATATACCATAAGCCCAAAAGGATTTCATGTATGCCTGAAGATTCTGCATTTCAGGCGTGATCTGAATGGCGCCTATAATCGTTTCCATCATAATGGATGACAAAACAAGCCTTTTCAGGCCGCTTCCGGGCTGGGCGCACATATAGGGGACGTATCAAAGACGACGTTAAGATAGACGCTGATTTGTTGTATGGAAAGTGGTGTTTACCCATACATTCTACATTATTTACTGTTTACCTCCCTCAGGAATCTGATCATTCTGAAAACGTAGTATGTTCATTTTAGATGATGTATATAGCACAAATGTATTGCCAAAATCCTGGCAGAATGGATGTTTTTGCGATTTAAAACTTTGGCAGAACGGATATTTTTTGTGTTGAAAATTGTGGCAGAACGGATATTTCAGGCTAAAATAATATTGGCAGAACGGATATTTTCTGCTGAAAGAGGTGAGAATATGGCTCTATTTAAACGCAAACTGTATGACAAATTGCTGGAATGGAAAGAACAGTCTGCAGGGAAATATGCTGTTTTGATCGAAGGCGCAAGACGTGTAGGAAAAAGTACTCTGGTGAAGGAATTCGCTGAAAATGAGTACGAATCCTATGTGATGATAGACTTTTCAAATACATCAAAGGAACTCAGAAACTGCTTTGATGATATCGCAGATTTAGATAGATTCTTTTTGCGACTTCAAACGATCACAGGCACTCAGCTGCTAAATCGAAACTCCGTGATTATTTTTGATGAGGTTCAATTATTTCCACAGGCAAGACAGGCAATCAAGCACCTTGTCGCGGATGGAAGATATGATTACATAGAAACCGGATCCCTGATATCAATCAGAAAAAATGTAAAAGATATTCTGATTCCCTCCGAAGAAATAAAATTGAAGCTGTATCCATTGGATTATGAAGAGTTTTTATGGGCGAGTGGAAATGAGACATACCGAATGCGAAAGGAGTTTTTTGAAAACAGGAATGCGATTGGCAATTTGCTGAATAGAAAACTGATGCGTGATTTCAGAGTGTATATGGCTGTAGGAGGGATGCCGCAGGCAGTTCAGGCATATCTTCAGAAAAAGAGCTTTAGAGAGATTGATGAAGTCAAAAGAGAATTGATACATCTTTATGAGGATGACTTCAGGAAGATAGATTCTTCAGGCTTATCAGCCAGAATATACAGGGACATACCCTCACAGCTTGCACATAATAGAAAGCGTTATGTTATCTCCAGTGCTACGGGGAAGAAAACGCAGAAACGGGATTTGGAAAGGTTATATGACGTAATTGATTCACAAACGGTTTTAGCGTCATATAACATCGCAAAACCAGACATCAGTTTATCAAGCACAAAAGACTTAAACAGCTACAAGCTTTACATAGCGGATACAGGACTGTTTGTGACATTGATGTTTATGGACAGACCTGCCGCAGAAAATATACTTTATGAAAAACTGCTGTCGGACAAACTGCCTGCAGATTTGGGTTATCTGTATGAAAATGTGGCGGCACAGATGATTGCCGCGTCAGGAAGAGAACTCTGTTATCACACCTGGCAGAAACCGGACAGTACACATTATTACGAAGTGGATTTCCTGATAGGAATAAAACAGAAGATCATTCCTATAGAGATAAAATCATCCTCAACAACTTCTCATAAATCAATTGATGTTTTTTGTGAGAAGTATTCACAGGTCGTTGGCCGGCCGTATATTTTTTCCCAGAAAGATATCTCAAATGATGGGCAAATCCTATTTATGCCGATTTATATGATGCCGTTTCTGCTGGAAGAATAAACTGCTTTTATGTTTCGCGACGATCTGTAGGAATTTGTTGGACTGATTGGGGAAATGATTTGAATAATATGGGCATTTACAGTATTGTTGTGTATGTCTATATGGAGGAAAGAATGAAAAAGATCAGTAAAATTATTACCGCTTCACTGCTTGTGGCAGGACTTGCGGCATGCGGATCCAATTCCGTCAGTAACATTGTGAATAATGAAAGCAGCAGTTCTTCCTCTTCTTCCAGTAACGTCATCTATGCGGAAGACGGATACGGGGAAGGAGAGCTCGGAGATACACTTGGAACCGCATGGTTTACCTTCCGTGTTAATGATGCATATCTTGCGGATGAGTACAAAGGCCAGGTTACACCGGATGATGGTGAGACACTGCTCGTTGTCAATGTCACACTGGAGAATACCTTCGGTGAGGATATCATTATGTTCGATGTGGATTTCCAGACCCAGTGGGGTGGAGAAGGCGATGATGATTATCGGATGCCGGTAACACTCTATGATGATTCCTTACAGATTGATGGAATGCTGGAAGGAGAGTACACACTGGCGGCTGGGGAAACCCGCAGTGGTGATCTCGTATTCTCGGTTCCGACTGGATATGATGTATTCTCGCTGTCTTTCATGGAATACTTTGAAAATGAAGAGACAGGAGATACCTTCTTCGTCTTCTTCCCGGTTGATTAACGGATTCCAACAGCTCTGCAGTGATGCGGAGCTTTTTTTCTGTTTCTGATACCGGAAACAGGCATAACGTCAAGTCCTGATTTATTTTTCCTTCGTGGTAAGATAGAGCAGGCATGAAAGGTTAAGGTTTTAACGTATGAATGAAGAAATTATCAGATCAATCGCTGAACAGCTGAAAGTATCTCCTTCTCAGGTTCAGGTTACCCTCAATCTTCTGGAAGAGGGCGCAACGGTTCCGTTTATTGCCCGGTACCGGAAAGATCAGACCCATGGTCTGGATGAAGAACAGATTCTGGTCATTGAAAAGCAGTATAAATATGAGCTGAATCTTAAAGAGCGTAAGGAAGCAGTTCTCAACCTGATTGAACAGCAGGGAAAACTGACCGATGAAATCCGGGATTCGATTCTTGCATGTAAGAAGCTCTCCGAGGTGGAAGACCTCTATAAGCCTTATAAGCAGAAAAAGAAAACCCGTGCTGCAGTTGCGATTAAGAATGGTTTACAGCCTCTGGCAGACTGGATTCTTACCCTTCCGGAAGAAGGAGATCTGAGTGCGGTCGCAGAAGGATATCTGAACGAAGAGGTCAAAACTCCTGCAGATGCGATTCAGGGTGCGAAAGACATCATCGCAGAAAATGTCTCTGACAACGCGAAACTGCGCTGGTCCTTCAAGGATACCATCATGAAGAGCGGTGTTCTTGTGACGAAGAAAAAGAAGGATGCAGTTGATGAGAAGCACGTATACGAGATGTATTATGAACGCAGTGAAAAGATCTCACAGATTGCCAATCACCGCATCATGGCCATTGACCGTGCCGAAAAGGAAAAGGTGATTTCCGTATCCTTCTCTTATGACAATGAGTATCTGGAAAATGAGGCATACCGTGCCTATGTTCATGAAGCAACAACGGTTGTGGCAGATACTTTAAAGGAAGCGGTTGTGGATGGATGCGAACGGCTTCTGTTCCCTTCGATTGAAAATGAAATCCGCTCTGATCTTTCCGACCGCGCTCATACCAGTTCTATTGAAGTTTTCTCCATGAATCTTGAGAAGCTGCTGAGCCAGCCGCCTCTGAAGGGACGGATCGTACTTGGATTTGACCCGGGTTATGCGAATGGATGTAAGCTTGCGGTACTGGATGATACCGGAAAAATGTTAACGGTGGATAAGGTGTATCCGTTTAACAGGAAGGGAGAAATTCTTCCTGAAGCTGGACGGAAGGTGCTTGCGCTGATCAAGAAGTATGGCGTACAGATTGTCGCGATCGGAAATGGTACGGCATCCCGGGAAAGCGAAAAGCTGATTGCGGATCTGATCCGTGAGAATCAACTTGATGTGGAATATGCGATTGTCTCTGAAGCAGGTGCTTCTATCTGGTCAGCCCAGGAGGAAGCTCGGAAGGAATTCCCGGATCTTGCGGTAGAACTGCGAAGTGCGGTTTCCATCGGACGTCGTCTGCTTGACCCGCTTCCTGAACTGATCAAGATTGACCCGAAATCCATCGGTGTCGGTCAGTACCAACATGATCTTCCGGAAAAGGCATTGAATGAACGTCTGGATGAGGCAGTTATGAAGGTTGTCAACCGTGTTGGGGCAGACCTGAATACCGCATCTCCTGAGTTATTGACACATATTTCCGGTCTGAATGCGGGAATCGCGAAGGAGATCGTCAACTATCGAAATGAAAATGGCCGCTTTACCAACCGTGATCAGCTGCTTAAGGTGAAGAAGCTCGGTCCGAAAGCTTTTACACAGTGCGCTGGCTTCCTGCGTATTATGGATGGTGAGGAGCCGCTGGATGCGACAAACATCCATCCGGAAAGCTACGATGCGGCACGCAAGGTCATGGCTGCCTGCGGAATCACTTCCCTTGGCACACCAGATGCGCAGTTCCCGGAAGAGAAGGTAAGAGATCTTGGGATCGATGCCTATACACTCAAGGATATTGAAGATGCGATTCGTACGCCGCTTCGTGATTATCGTGATCAGTTTGAAGGCGCGATTCTCCGCAGTGATGTACTGGAACTCTCTGATCTGAAGCCAGGTGATCAGCTGAGCGGAACCGTTCGTAATGTCGTAGACTTTGGTGCGTTCGTGGATATTGGTGTCCACGAGGATGGTCTGGTTCATATTACACATATGTCCATGAAGCGGATCAAGCACCCCAGTGAAGTATTGTCGGTAGGCGATATTGTTACTGTGTATGTCCTGGAAGTGGATGAGGCCAAGGGACGGGTTGCGCTGAGCCTTCTGCCGAAGCAGAAGCTGGAAGAGCGTGACGCAGCCTTTGCGGCGAATCGGGCTCGCAGCGGACGACATGGGAAAAACCGGAATGATCGCCGTCGGGAAGAACCCGCAAAACCTGTGACGATGGAAGATGCGACGGCACGTCTACTGGAACGCTTTGGCAATAAGCACTAAGAATAAAAAGAGACCCGGAAGGAGAGAACCAACCGGGTTTTTTCGTATTTGATGATTACTGTTTACAGCAGCCTTCAGTCAAAATGTTTTGCCAGCCATCTGCCTCGGGCAAGCCGAATCAGAAACAGAATCCCGCGGACCTGGAGTTCAATGGACATTGCGGTCCATACGCCGGGCAGACCCATGCGTTTTACAAGAATTGAGGCCAGAGTAATGCGAACACCCCACATACTGATCAGATTGAGAATGCCCGGAACCAGGGTATCTCCGGCACCACGGAGTGCGCCCGTCGCCACAATACTGGCGGCGAAGAGCGGCTCTGCCAACAATTCAATACGAAGTACCTGAACCCCAAGATCACGAACTTCCTGAACCGGTGTGAGGAAGGCGAATACGTAGGGACAGAGCACATACATCAGGATTCCTGACATGGTCATCAGAACGATGCCTAATGCGGTAGAAAGCCAGGCGAAGCTTTTCGCCAGGTCCTTTCGCTTGGCTCCTACCGCCTGTCCAACCAGTGTTGTGGCGGCAGAACCAATGCCATAGCCAGGCATATAGCAGAAGGCTTCTGCGGTAATTCCGAATGAATTCGCCGCAAGCGGAATTGTGCCAAGCGGCGCAACGATACGTGTACTTACTATCTGAGCGATGGTGAGTGCAGAGTGTTCCAGTCCCATTGGGATGGAAATGGACAACGCCTTCTTCAATACAGAAGACTCCACCGCCCAGGAAGCTTTGTCAGTAAGCCGCAGAATGGGAGAACGAATTCCTGCCGCATACGCAAGAATCAGAAATGAGAACGCATATGAACATGCGGTCCCAAGCGCTGCGCCAGCGACCCCAAGTCCTGCCCCGGGAACTGTAATCATCGTTCCAGATAGAGAAACGGTGCGGGTTGGGAAGATGAGAAAGAAATTGAAGATCACATCACTGAGACAGCAGAGGACTCCCACAAGACTGGGCGTTTTCATATTGCCCGTACATTGAAGGGAAGAAAGAAACAGATTGTAAATCTGACGTACTGGAATGAAGAGTGCATAGATCCGAAAATAAGCCCGCGCATTCGCAAGGATTTCTTCCGAACCGCCCAGCCATTCCGGGAGATAGGAAGAAATGGAACTGCAGATGATTTGAAGAAACAGAGAAAACAACAGGCAGGAAAGAATTGCCTGACGGAACAGTTTCCCTGCCAGGCTGTGATCCCCAGCACCGGTTGCCTGGGCAATCTGAACTGAGAACCCGTAGGCACATGCCATGATCAGGTTTCCGATCAGCCAGGTAGACGATGCGACTAAGCCAATCGAAGCACTTGCGCCTGCGCCAAGAGAACCGACCATGGAAGAATCAATATATTGCATGATGATTTCTGAAATCATCGCAAGAATGGTGGGGATGGACAGGGAAAGCACGACCCGCATCTTCTGAGGAAGGGAGAGGGGATCAGTGGAACGCATAACACTTTCAAGACTCAGCGCAGCCATACGAGAGATATTATATTCGAAACTCTGGGAATGTGTGCTGTTGGCGCAGGGGTCAGGTTATAATGGGAGAAACAATGTAACGGAGCTTATTTTTATGAGTGAAATTTATCTTGCCGGAGGGTGTTTCTGGGGAATGGAGAAGGTCTTCCGCTCCCTGAATGGTGTGATTGCGACAACGGTAGGCTATGCCAATGGAACGGTAGATCATCCGACATATGAACAG
The DNA here is from genome assembly GCA_017469355.1 of Solobacterium sp. GTDB lineage: Bacteria > Bacillota_I > Bacilli_A > Erysipelotrichales > Erysipelotrichaceae > Bulleidia. The sequence continues at coordinate 35,932 of JAFUGM010000015.1, forward strand.
GTATGTACGGATACCACCGGACATCGGGAAACCGTAAAAGTGGAATATGATCCGGATCAGATTTCTCTGACGAAGATTCTGAGAGCCTATTTCATCTGTATTGACCCGACCAGAGAAAACGGGCAGGGCCATGACATTGGTTCTCAATATCAGACTGGAATTTATACCACAGATGATGACAGTCTGGCCATTGTAAACCGTGTGGTAGAGAAGGAAAAAGTGAATTATCCAAGATTTTGTACGGAAGTCATGCCATTAAAGAACTTCTGGCCGGCAGAGGAATATCATCAGAACTATCTGGAAAAGAATCCGAATGGATACTGTCATATTTCAAATGCGGAATATGACCTGGTTCAAGCACTCAATCTGGAGGGGAATCATGATTAAGAACTTATATAAGCAGGGGTATACGCAGAACCGGGAACTCTCCTGGCTGCGGTTTGATGAACGGTGTCTCAATGAGGCAAGAGATTCCGGGGTTCCCTTATTGGAGCGGCTGAAGTTCGTTTCCATTTTCTCTTCCAATCTGGATGAGTTCTTTGGGGTGCGTGTTGGTTCTATCACCGATATGAAGCACTATAAACCGGATTCCATCGATAATAAATCCGGTCTTACCCCAGAGGGTCAGTTAAAGAAAATCTATCAGGCCGCAAATAAACTCTGTGACCGCAGAGAAGATGTGTTCCGTGATTTGAAGCGGGCACTGCGCAAGGAAGGAATCTATGATCTTTCCCTGGAAGAATGCACGAAAGAAGAGCGTGCGTGGCTGAAGAAATTCTTCCGCACTGCAGTAGCTCCTACACTTGGCGCACAGATTGTGGACAGCCGTCATCCGCTTCCCGCCCTGCAGTCGGGAGTAATCTATGCGGCAGGTCTCATGAAATATAACGGCAGTGATGCGTTTGCGTTAGTACCGGTACCTTCTTCCTTACATAAGATTGTTCGACTTCCCGGAACGAAGGATGTGGTGCGCTATGTTCATATGGAGGATATCATCCTCGATAATATGGAGAGCGTCTTTAAGGGCACTCCTGTTCATGACAAACTGAAGTTCATGATGATCCGGAATGCGGATGTCAGTGTTGATGATGACTCCTTTGAGGATACCGATGACTATCGGGATCGTATGATGGAGATGTTAAAGAAACGGAAACGGATGAGCCCGGTACGGGTTGAAGTGTCCAAGGGGATTGGTGAAGGAATCCGCCGATATCTTGCGAAATACATCAAGGCGGAAGAGCGGATGGTATACATTTCCTCCATGCCGCTGGATCGCTCCTACATGTTTCAGATCAAGGATCTGCTTTCCCCGGAAACTGTTGCCCGGCTTTCCTATGTTCCATATACGCCAAAGCTCAGTCCTTCTTTCGAATATGGAGAAAATCTCTTCGCGCAGATTCAGAAGAAGGATGTATTGCTTTCCTATCCGTATGAATCCATGGATCCCTTCCTGTTGTTAGTGAAGGAAGCGGCTGCGGATCCCAATGTCATTTCCATCCGCATTACGATCTATCGTCTTGCCCGTAAGGCCAGACTGGTCGATTATCTCTGCCTTGCGGCGGAAAACGGGAAGGAAGTGGATGTACTGATCGAATTGAAAGCACGGTTCGATGAGCAGAACAACATCGACTATTCCGAGAAACTGATGGATGCCGGATGTACGGTCATGTATGGATTTGAGGACTATAAGGTTCACTCCAAGCTGTGTCTGATTTCCCGGATGAATGATCGTCAGTTATCTCATGTTGCACTGATTTCTACCGGAAACTTCAATGAAAACACCGCTCGTCAGTATACCGATTTTGCCTATCTTACGGCTCGCCCGGGTATTGTGAAGGATGCGGTTGCGTTCTTTCAGAATATGATGGTTGGAAAACTGGATGGCTCCTACCGCTATCTTCTGGTATCACCCGTATCCATGAAACAGACCTTACTTCAGTTAATGGATCGTGAGATCGCTAAGAAAGAGAAGGGGTCCATTACCTGTAAACTCAACTCGATCACTGATGAAGAATTGATTTATAAGCTTCATCAGGCAAGTGATGCGGGAGTACAGATCCGCCTCATTGTTCGGGGAATCTGCTGTGTTCTTCCGGAAGTGAAAGGAAAGACGGACAACCTTCATGTCCGCTCCATCGTCGGACGGTATCTTGAACATTCCAGAATCTATCAGTTTGGAAGTGGAAGAGATGAGAAACTGTATATCTCCTCAGCTGATTTCATGACCCGTAACACCGAGCGCCGGGTAGAAGTGGCAGTTCCGATTCAGGATCGGGAAATCAAAACAAAGATTCATAATTATCTGGATCTCTGTTTTGCGGATAACACAAAGGCCCGTATTATGGACAGTGAGGGGAAATACCATCACCTTCATAAAGATGAGCCTGACTTCTCCAGTCAGGACGCATTGATGGAACGCACTGTTGGATCCAATGAAGCGCTGCCTCAGGGAACCATTCGACCTGCGCATAAGGGAATCATTTTCGATACAAAGTTCAAGGTGGAAGTGGAAGTTGATCCAAAACCGAAAAAGAAAAAGGATAAGAAACCCAAAGCCAAATCAAAGACCAAAGAAAAGACAGGGAAGTCCAAAAAGAAATGAAGCTGAAACTGTATCTGAATAACGACCAGTCAATCACAAAACAATATGATGAACCGGTGTCGATTGAAACGATTGTAAAGGAAGTTCAGAACGAAGTCCCGTACCGGATTGTTTCAGCGCGGTTTAACCGCAAGGTAAAGCGGCTGAACACCGTTCTTACAAGAAGCGGAACATTGGAACTTCTTGATATCCGCGATCCTGGTGCGCGCATGAGTTATCAGGCAAGCCTGTTACTGTTGTTTGTAAAGGCAGTTCATGATGTTGCGGGACCTGGAGTAAAGGTTTATGTCAATAACAGTTTAAGCAAAGGCCTTTATACAACACTCAAGAAAACCGAACTCACGGATGCATTTATTGAAGCAGTAGAGGAGCGCATGCGTAAACTCCAGAGAGAAGCTCTGCCGATTCATGAACGCACGGTTTTAAGGGACGAACTGATGGATGGGTCAATTGACCCGATTCCCGAATCGCTTCGTTCCAATCTTGCCTATACTCCAGAACTCAAAGTCATGCATTTATATTCCATTGAAGATGAGGAATGGGCATTCTCCTCCGTACTTGTCCCGGATACGGGATACATAGATCTCTTTGAAGTGCGGAAATACCGCAGAGGAGTACTGGTTCGCTTTCCGCATCCTACCTCACCTGGAGAAGTGCTTCCATTTGAGGAACAGAAGGTATTGTATGATGCTTTTTCGGAGGAACGCCGTTGGTGTAAGATCACCGGATGTCATCTGGCATCGGATTTGAACCGCATGATTCTGGAAGAGAAGGAAAAAGAACTTGTGTTTATGAATGAAGCACTTCATGAACATAAGATTGCGTCAATTGCGGCCCAGATCGTAGAGCAGAAAAAGCGGGTGATACTGATTGCGGGACCTTCTTCCTCCGGGAAGACCACATTTGCGAACCGGTTGTGTATTCAGCTTCGAGTAGCGGGTCTGAATCCGCTCTATATCGGTACGGACAACTATTATGTCGGCCGTGCCAATATGCCGATCGGAGAAGATGGAAAACCGGACTTTGAAGGAATTGAGGCACTGGATCTCGATCTCATGAACCATGATATTCAGGCTCTTTTGAACGGGGAGACCGTAGACCTTCCGGTTTATAACTTCAAGGACGGTGTTAAGGAATTTGGAAAACGGATCCTCAGTATTGAAGCGAATGCGCCGATTGTCATTGAAGGATTACATGGATTAAATCCAAAACTCAGTGAGCACTTTGAGGAAGCAGATAAGTTCCGCATCTACATCAGTCCTTTGACGCAGCTGAATATTGATTCGATGAACCGGATCCCGACAACGGATGCCAGGATGCTGCGAAGGATTGTCCGCGATGCCCGATTCCGTGACTACAGTGCAGCGCAGACGATTGAAATCTGGCCAAGAGTGAATCGTGGCGAAGATCGTAACATCTTTCCGTATAACATCTACGCAGACGCGTTCTTCAACAGTCAATGCATCTATGAACTCGCGGTGCTGAAGAAGTATGCCAAACCACTACTGGAGAAGATTACGGATGATCAGCCGGAGTATACGGAAGCGCAGCGTCTTCTGAATCTTCTGGAATACTTTGTGACGATGGAAGATGATGAAGTGATTCCCAATAATTCCATTCTTCGGGAATTTATTGGCGGATCGGTCATCGTATAAACACAATATCGCAAATTAGATTCCGCATTGGACCTTGTGTCTGGTGCGGTTTTATATTCCGATAAAAAAACACCGGAGATTGATCCGGTGCTGTAACTATTTCTTCTTCTTTTTCTTTTCTTTGGGGCTGTTATAGGTCGGGATGACGCTTGCCTTAACATCCTGCAGAGGAAGATCACGCTTGATCTCTTCCTTGAGCTGCTGGAATACTTCCAGACGTTCCTCGGTGACTTCCGGATATTTGGGGTCCATATCCTTCAGTGTACTAAGAATGATTTCACTGACGACATAGCGCATGTACCATTTGTGATCCGCTGGCACAACATACCAGGGAGCTTCTTTTGTGGCAGTCGCATTGATCGCATCTTCGAATGCCTGCTGATAAGCATCCCAGTATTTTCTTTCATTCCAGTCAGACTCCGAGAACTTCCAGTTCTTCTCTGGTTCTTCAATGCGGGAAAGGAAGCGTCTTGCCTGTTCATCCTTTGAGACGTTGAGGAAGATCTTTACTACCCGTACATTGTTATTCCAGAGGTAATGCTCAAAGTTGTTGATGTCGGTATAACGATTCGCAATGACTTTATTCAGATCAATGCGGTCCGCATGAGCCTGAGATTTGTACAGCTCACGGACACTTCCGATCAGGACATCCTCATAATGAGATCGGTTGAAGATTGCGATCTCTCCCTTGGCGGGAACCTGCGCAGCGACCCGCCACAGATAATCATGGGCAAGTTCGTTGCTGGAAGGAGATTTAAAGGCAGCTTCATATACACCATGCGGGCTCAGGCACTGCAGTACAGCACGGATGGTTCCGTCTTTTCCTGCCGCATCCATTGCCTGAAACAGGAAGATCACGCCTTCCTTTTTCTCCGCATAGAGTTTCTGCTGAAGTGCGTCAATTTTCTTGTTGTTCTTCGCGAGCTTCGCTTCCGCTGCTTCGCGATCTTCACACAGGGAAGTGTCGTTGGTTTTGACTTTGTTCAGACGGAATCGGTTTTTTCCGTCGTAGCGGTATTCTTTAAACATGAGATGGTTACTCCCTTCGTAAGTATCATACCCCTGATTGCCGTATCGCTCGAAGAAAAAAGAAGTAAGCGTTGACTAACCGGAGGAGGAGATGGGAAACTTTAACATGTCGTGAGGGAGTAGCGAGCGCTTGCGTGGCAGATCAACATACTGGCCTACCTGCCTGGTCTGTCTTAAATCGCGAGACTCACGCATGGAGTTTTCTGTGCGTGGTCTGTGGAGTGAAGGAGTTACAGCCAGGCACAGATGCCTGGTTTTACTTTTGGAGAGAGGAACTGCCTGATGTTCATGTTTATCCTGAATTCCGTCCTGCTTGGGGTTGGACTGGCGATGGATGCGTTTTCCGTATCCCTGGCAAACGGATTGAATGATATCCGGATGAATCGGAAGAAGATGAATCAAATTGCCGGAACCTTTGCGGCATTTCAGTTTCTGATGCCGATGATTGGATGGTTATGCGTACATACCATCGTTACGATATTTCAAAGATTTGAAACATATATTCCCTGGATTGCGTTACTTCTGTTGGCATATATCGGAGGGAAGATGGTATGGGAAGGCATACATTCCAAAGAAGAAGGAAAGGCGTCTGGTACCGTCTTAACAAACCAGGAGCTGCTTCTTCAGGGAATTGCGACTTCGATTGATGCGTTGTCGGTAGGCTTCACCATTTCTGATTATTCTGTCAGCGGCGCATTTCTTTCCTCACTGATCATAGCGGCAGTCACTTATGTTATTTGTGTTGCGGGAGTACGAATCGGTAAAAAAGCTGGTACGAAGCTCTCGGGAAAAGCTTCGATTCTTGGCGGAATCATTCTGATCATCATTGGCATTGAAATCTTTATCGGTTAGAAAAAGCGCGGATTTGAGGCCGCGCTTTCGCTTAGTTGTAATCAAAGTTACTGGGAGCGGATAAGGGCTGTTCCAGCAGTTCTGGATTGGCGAACAGATGTTTCACCAGTTTCAGACTGCGGGCAAAGTAGAAGCCATCTCCGATACGCTCATCAATCGTAGAACCGATATTAACCACATCACGAATCTGCTTGGTTCCATCCGGCATGATCACTTCGGCTTTATGAATCGTACCGATGGTTGTCATGAAGGAGTTGGTTCCGTAGTTATTCAGATGGTGATATACGGCAGGACATTTGATACTGCCAAGATTGCTGAGGAAGATGGTACTGTAATTTGGATCTCCGTCAGTGATGAACTTCGGGTTGATACCCCAGAAGTCCAGACACCTGATGATCCAGACAAGAAACATCATGAGAAGTTTTGGCATAGCGGCGAATTTATCCAGAAGTTCATCGACTCCGCCCGTCGCATGTTCACTCTTGCGGGTTTCACGCACGTCACCGACGATCTGTTTTGCGATGGAATCTAGGTTGTCGTCATCTTTGGGAACCATGAACATCAGTGCTTCTTCCGCATGATCTGCGAAGCGGCGCTTTGCGACAAAGGCAACGGAGATGTCATACCGCTGGTAAATGGAACCTCCCTGGATGAAGCGATTCATCTGCGGGCGTTCCCGAACCATCTTGGTCAATGCCATGACGAAGCAGTGAAACAGTGTAATTTTATATTCCGGATGCTCCTGATTCTTCTTTTCCAGATACTGCAGAAGTTCGGTGATATCAAACTCTTCATTCAGATAGCACTCACAGTCTGTGCGATTTGGCATCAGGGCGGTCATCACCGTCTGTAGTCCGGGGACTTTTACTTTATAACCGTCACGCCGGTCTCCCCATTTGCGTTTTCTTGTCTCACTCATATCTCAGTTTTCCTCAAGTTCAGCGTTAGCTTCTTCTTCCAGTTTGCGGTAGGCAACCTTTCCGACGAGTGTCTTAGGCAGATCATCACGGAATTCAATTTCCTTCGGAAGGGCATATCCTGCCACGTTCATTTTCAGTGTGTCGAGAATCTTTTCCTTCATCGCTTCATCCCCCGTAAATCCGGGTTTTAATACGACATAGGCACGCACTCTCTGCATGCGGCGGGGATCCTTGACGCCGATGACACAGCTGTAGGCGACTTCATCGATGGAGTCGATGACATTTTCTACCTGTCCTGGATAAACGTTGTATCCGTTGGTGATGATCATACGCTTAATGCGCTGTTTGAAGTAAACATAGCCGTCTTCATCCATATATCCGAGGTCCCCGGTAAAGAGCCAGGTATCCCCATCCGCAAGTGTCCGCAGTGTCTGTGCGGTTTCTTCCGGATTCTTCAGATATTTGATCATGACGGAAGGACCTTTGAGAATGATTTCTCCTTCTTCTCCACAAGGTACTTCTTCATCCGTGCCTGGACGTACAATACAGTACTCCGTATCAGGGAAGGGAAGACCAATGGAATTCTCTCGATAGGTATCTCTTGGGGTAAGGCAGCTTGCGGTGACGCATTCAGTAAGCCCATATCCTTCCCGGACCTGGATAGAAGCGTTATGTTCCTTAAGGAAGGTATCCACCTTCTTTTTAAGTTCTACGCTCAGTGCATCTCCGCCACAGAACATTCCTTTCAGACAGGAGAGATCCGCATCCTTAAGCTCCTCAATGTGAAGCAAGGCCTCAAAGATAGTAGGTACACCGGCAATGAAGTTCGGTTTCTTCTTCATCAGCATATCCGCATAGGACTTGCCATTGAATGTCGGCATCAGTATGCATTCCGCCCCATTGATCAGAACGGTATGAATGTTAATGCCAAGGCCGAAACCATGGAATACCGGCATGCACGATAACATCGTATCCCCGGGGCCCAGCCGCTGCTGGATCGCCTCGGTTGCCTGAAGGGCAGTTGCGTTGAAGTTCTGATCGGAGAGGCAGATTCCCTTCGGTGTTCCACTGGTGCCGCCGCTGTAAAGAATTGCGGCAGTTGCTCCTGGATCATAGATGGGATCAGGAAGTTTCACACTTGGTACACCACGACTCAGGAAGGTCGTCCATAACATTCCATTAATGGTATTCGGGAATTTGCGGAATTTTTTTCCTGTGGTAAGGGTGAATCCAACACCCTTGATGAGGTCCAGCTCATCTGACATGCGGGCAGTCAGAATCGTCACCGGATATTTGCTTTCCTGAATCGCCGCATCTACTTTCTCATAGAACATGTCCATGGTCAGAATCATCCGGCTTTCGGAGAAGTCCAGGAAGAAGGTGATTTCCTTCTGTGCACTCATTGGATGAACCATGTTGCAGATAGCACCGATGCGATTCAGCGCGTAGAAGCAGTCCAGTGCCTGTGGTGTGTTAGGCATACATATGGTTACCGCATCCCCTCGGCGGATACCCATGGAAGTGAAGGCACGTGCCGCCCGCTCAATCCGGCTGAGGAACTGGCGGTAAGTTGTCTTTTTGCCAAAGAACTCATAGGCAGGATAATTTGGGTTTTCCTTTGCCATTCGTTCTATCATTTGAAACATTGTAAGTCTAGGATACTCAAGATGTTCTTTCATATTGTGTTTTAACCCCATAACTCTTCGATTGTATCAGAGACTGCACAGAAGATACAATTGTAAATGTAGTTGTTAAGGCGCTTCAAATGCGGACATTATCAGGTGTTCTGAAAGAACAGTATGGAGAAAAACTGTATAAGTTGAGCCTCTCCTCCGGCTGTACCTGCCCGGTACGTGACGGAACGATTTCCAAAGATGGATGTACGTTCTGTTCGGCTGGGGGATCCGGAGAATTTTCTGTTCCCTTTCTGCCAATTGAAGAACAGATAACCCTTGCCAAGAAAAACGCAGCAGGCAAACATGCCGGAAGTTATATTGCGTATTTTCAATCCTATACCAACACCTATGGAGATCCTTCCCGACTGCGGGAGTTATATACAGCTGCTATTTCCTTTCCCGAGATCAGAATTCTTTCCCTTGGCACACGTCCGGATTGTCTTGGGGATGAGATGATGGAACTGCTGATTGATCTTAATCGCATCAAGCCGGTATGGGTGGAGCTTGGGCTTCAGACCATTCATGAAGAAACCGCACAGCGGATTGGTAGGGGATATCCTTTATCTGTATATGAAGAAGCGATTCAGAAACTGAAGTCGGCTGGTATTACCGTCATTGTGCATATGATCTTTTCGCTTCCGGGAGAAAGTGAAGAAATGATGCTGGAAAGTATGCGATACCTCTGTGATCCATCGCATCGTCCGGATGGCGTGAAGTTACAGATGCTGAATATATTGAAAGGCAGTCAGATGGAAGAAGAGTACCGGAATGAACCGTTTCCTCTATTAAGCCAGGATACGTATACGAGTCTTATTGTGAAAGCGATTCAGATACTTCCGGTAGATATGGTACTTCACCGTATGACAGGAGATGGCCCAAAGCAGCTTTTAGTCGCGCCAACATGGGTATGTAATAAGAAGGCTGTGCTGAATGAAATCAACCGGAAGCTACGAGCACTTCCGGTCAATCCGCTACGATAATTCCAAGCAGTTTCGCACAGGCTGCGGCCTGATCATAATTGAGCGTGACACCTTTCAGATCGGCTGGTTTTACAGAAATCCCGCCGATTTCACTGTCGGAAAAATCTAACCCATTCAACGGTGTATCACCGAAATCGCAGGCACTGAAGTCACAGTGATGAATTCTGGTGTGCTTCCATGTACAACGGGAAAAATAAGATTCCTGAAACAGAGAATCTTCCAGTGTGATTCTGTCCCATGAGGTATCGGAAAAGTTGCCATAAGAGCTCTGACAGTCTGAATAGACAACATCCTGAAATGAACTGTGACTCCATTCTGTTCCCATCATTCGACAGCGCTCAAACCGGCATCTTCGAAATATGTTCTGTTCAAGATGGCTGCCGGAGAAATCACAGCCGGAAAACAACACGTCAGAAAACACAACACCAGAGGCCTGATCAGAAAATACAGTTGAACGAAATATACATTCATTGATGCGGGTATCCGGCGCAATAAAAGAAATCTGTTCCTCAATAAACCGCATGGATTCAATTTCGTGTTCATGACACCTGTCACTCCAGGAAGCTTCACACTGTTCGAAATGAAACTGAGGAGCTTCGGCTTCAAACCGATTTGTTTTCATATATCGAACCGTACAGGATAATACCTATGATGTCAATGAAACGGATAAGCCGATCGAACTCCTGCAATCCAAATTCTGAAAAGTGCTCATCAAATTATCTGAAAAGTGCTCAGTGAATCTCTTGAAAAGTGCTCAATGATATGGCAATATGTGTTCAGCAAGGAGGCGACGACAATGAGTTTAACGAAGGAAGGATATAGGCCCCGACTCATTGATGATAGGATAGCAAGATATCTGCGTGTGTTTGGAGCGGTATCAATCGAAGGACCAAAATGGTGTGGGAAGACATGGACAAGTCTGAACCATGCTAATAGCGTGACATATCTGACTGAAACAAGTGCCCGAAACCTGGCGAAGGTAGATCCGAAATATGTTTTTACAAACGATCGCCCACAGCTTATCGATGAGTGGCAGGTTGTTCCAGAGGTATGGGATGCCGTGCGCCACGAGTGCGATAGTGACCATGACAAAGGAAAATTCATTTTGACTGGCTCCACGTCATTAAAGAAAAGACGAGGTGAGGGAAAGATATATCACACCGGGACTGGCCGAATTGCTCCTTTGAGGATGCATCCTATGAGCCTTTTTGAATCTGGAGATTCCACCGGTGAAGCCTCAATTGTTGGTATGAGAGACGGTCAGATTAATGAGGGCTTTGTCAGAAAAGTAGAATTAGCTGAAATTGCAAGACTCCTCATTCGAGGGGGATGGCCGGAAAATCTCGATATGGCGACGGAAGATATTGGGATTATCCCTGAAAGCTATATTGAAGCCATTGTGACAAAAGATATGCACGAAGGGCAGACGAAAAAGAGAAGTCCTCAGAAGATGCGTATGCTTTTGAAGGCATTGGCCCGACATGAGGCATCTCCTGTTGGGGATCAGGCGTTGGTCAGGGATATCGAAGAGTATGAGACAAATGATGAGCTGATCAAAAGCAGAGCTACGATTGCGGATTATACCAGCGTACTGGACAGCTTGTATCTGACCGCAGATCAGGAGGCCTACAGCCTACATTACAGGTCATCAACAAGGATCGGAAAATCTGCTAAACGGCATCTCGTGGATCCATCACTCAGCTGTGCTTGCCTGCAGCTAACACCTGATAAGCTGATGAATGATCACGCAACGTTTGGCCTTATGTTTGAAGCGCTGGTCGAAAGAGATCTGCGAATTTATGCTGATTATCTTGAGGGGCATCTTTATCATTTCCGGGATAACGCATCCGGTGACGAAGTGGATGCAATCATTGAGTTCAAGGATGGAGAATATGCAGCCTTTGAGATCAAACTGAGCGATGGCAGTATCGAAGATGCGATTCAGAGTTTAAGCAAATTCTGTGAGCACGTTGAAAAGAAACCAGTTTATATGTGCGTTGTTATCGGACACTTGGATACCGTGATGAGGGATCCAAATACAGGGGTATTTATTGTCCCACTGACATCTCTAAAACCATGATCGAGGTTCTGGAAGCCACCGAGAATGATCAGAAAACATGGTTGATCGAAATATGTATTCATTGATGGGTACCTGGCCTAAGGAAAGAAATCCGTTCATGAATAAGCAGAATGGATTCAATTTCATATTCATGATGCCTGTCATTTCGGGAAGCTTCATTGAGTCTGCGGGAGAATTAGCTGAAAATGATGTGAATGCCCGACATCAGCTGAAATTGAGGAAGAACTATAAAAAGAGGAAAGAAGAACTTGTATGTATCTTGTAAATCGTATTGAAGAAACAACGGTGAAATATCATGATGCCCGACAGGTAATCGGTCGTTTTATCATGAACGAGCAGGGGAATCTGCACAACTATACAATCGATGAGATCGCAGATAAAACATATACTTCAAAAGCTACGGTAACCCGTTATGCAAAACTTCTGGGATACAGTGGATGGCGGGAGTTCATCCGAGAATACATGCTTGAGATAAACTATCTGGAAAGCCATAAAGGCGTTGTTGATGTGAATCAGCCATTTAAAGCGGGTGACAGTGATGAAGTTATTTCTGATCAGCTGCAGGCATTAATCAATGAATGCGTTGCGGATACAAGAGAACATCTTGATTACGGGTTGCTGCGCATGGCAGTGCGATACCTTGAAGGTGCGGATCGAATTGTTATTTTTGGCATGAGCCCAAATCTTTATCTTGGGGAACTGTTTGCCAGAAAGCTCCAGACCATCGGAAAGACTGCTATGGTTGTCAATCCTTCGGAATTCGGAATCACAAGTTACACCATGTCCAAAAACGACTGCGCTGTTATTATTTCCTATTCCGGGTCGTATTCTTCACATTCATCCTGTGTTGTTGTACCTCGGCTTAGAGAACAAAATGTTCCCATCATCGGTATAACCGGTGGTGGAGATAGTTATCTTCGACAGAATACGCCATGTATTCTTCATATTTCTTCCAGGGAAAGACTGTACTCTAAAATCGCTAATTTTGCGACCGAGGAATCCATTAATTATCTGCTGAACCTTCTGTTCTCCTGCCTGTTTGAACGGGCGTATGACAGAAACTTCGCATTTAAAGTGGATGGCGCGAAGCTTCTGGAACAGGACCGGACGGCAGTGCTGGATGAAATGAAGGAAATATAAGAAGTTTCATCATTTTTCTTTCGACGGGACATGAAAAACGCATTTGCATTAAACAAAGTTTCATGTTTTGCATAGTTCGTTGAGCATACCTCGTTTACTCGGTATTCTTCGAATGTATACAGCGGTGACCGATTAACCCGGGAAACGGAACCGTCTGAAGAAAGGGAGAACACTATGAGTGCAGCTTACACAGAACTTGCAAAAACAATTGTTGATCTGATTGGCGGAAAAGAAAATATCACCAATGCATATCATTGTCAGACACGTCTTCGCTTTACACTGACAGATGAATCGAAGGCAGAAACCGAGCAGATTGAGGCGCTGAATGGCGTTACCAAAGTGATTAGAAACGCCGGTGTTTATCAAGTAGTTATCGGACCTCATGTCGCTGAAGTATTTGAGGAAGTAGAGAAATTTGTGGATATCAAGCCGGAGGTTGCCACAGAGGCACCAAAGGAAAGCAAAAATGTTGCGGAAACAATCATTGATTTCGTGGCAGGAACCTTCCAACCTATCATTCCTGCACTTTCTGGCGCAGGTATGGTCAAGGCAGTCATGGCACTGCTGGTAGTCTTCAAGCTGATTGATACCAGCTCGCAGACTTATTACATGTTAAATGTCTTCGCAGATGGCGTATTCTTCTTCCTGCCAATTCTGTTGGCATTTACAGAGGCACAGAAGCTGAAGTGCAATCCGATTCTTGCGGCAGGTGTTGCGGCGATGATGCTGCATCCGAACTGGACAGCACTTGTCGGTGCGGGTGAGCCAGTACACTTCTTCAATATCATTCCGTTTCGTCTGGTAAACTACGGATCCTCTGTAATTCCAATCATTCTTATCGTATTCGTTCAGTCTTTCATTGAAAAATGGCTGAACAAGCATATCTCGAAGTCGGTTAATCTTGTCTTCGTACCGATGCTGACATTCCTTGTGATGGGTGTTCTTGCATTCGCGGTCCTCGGTCCGATTGGAAATGTGATTGGCTCCTGGCTTGCGACAGTCTTCACCTGGCTGAGTACCAATGCGGCATGGGCTCCGGCAGTTCTCATCGGCGGTCTGCTTCCAGTTATGGTTATGTTTGGTCTTCACAATGGTGTTGCGCCGCTTGGCATCATGCAGATGAGCCAGCTTGGCTATGACAGTATCTTTGGCCCGGGCTGTGTTGTGTCAAATATGTGTCAGGCAACTGCGGGTCTTGTGGTTGCGCTTCTCACAAAAGACAAGAATACGAAACAGACAGCGGCTTCTGGATCCATCACTGCATACATGGGAATTACAGAACCCATCCTCTACGGCGTTAACCTTCCGAAGAAGTATCCTCTGATTGCTGCGATGATCGGTGGTGCGTGTGGTGGACTTTATGCGGGACTCACTCATACCCATCGTTTCGCGACAGGTTCCTCTGGTCTTCCTGCGATTCTGCTGTACATTGGTGACAACACCATGAAATATTTCTTTAACATCATCATCGCGATTGTGATTGGCTGCGCAGTTACGGCAGTATTGACTTACGTACTTTCAATTCGCCTAGAAAAGAAAGAAGCATAATAAGTGAAGCAAGGGGTTGTCTCCGGACAACCCTCTTTCTCGAAAAAGGAGGCAACATGAACTTTCCGAAAGAATTTATGTGGGGCGGTGCAACCGCCGCAAACCAATATGAAGGCGGCTGGGATGAAGATGGCCGCGGACCTACATTGTTTGATGTTATGACCGGAGGTGATACAAATCATCCTCGCCTGATCACCTTTATTAACGCTGACGGTACCCCTGGAACGATGCGGGAGGGAGAAGCGCTTCCAAAAGACGCAAGGTACGCGGTACTTGATGGGTATTATTATCCGAATCATGTGGCATCAGATGGCTATCACCGGTATAAGGAAGATATTGCACTGTTTGCGGAAATGGGATTCAGAATTTATCGGATGTCTATTTCCTGGAGCCGTCTTTTTCCGAAGGGAATTGAAGATGAACCGAATCCTGCAGGCATCGCGTTTTACAGAAATGTATTTCAGGAGTTGAGAAAACATAACATAGAGCCTCTGGTAACGATCTGGCACTTTGATACTCCACTGTTTCTTGAAGAACACTGTGGCGGATGGCTGAACAGACAGACGGTTGAACACTATGTTCGTTTCGCGAAAACCTGTTTTACAGAATTCAAAGATCTTGTAAAGTACTGGATCACATTCAATGAAATCAACAATACGATCCAATTCATGAAACTTGCGGGAAGACCAGCAGAAGACAGTGATTTTCAGAAAGCCTATCAGATTCTGCACCATCAGTTTGTAGCTTCCGCGAAAGCGGTGAAGATCGGTCACGCGATTAACCCGGAGAACCAGATCGGATGTATGATCAATGGATCGACAAATCTTCCGTTCACATGTGACGCTAAGGATGTGATTTATTGTAATCAGCTATGGCAGAAAAATATTTACTACTGTGCTGATGTGCAGTGCAGGGGTGAATATCCTCCGTTTGCGGAGCGCTTATGGAATGAGCACAACGTAGAAGTAAAGATGGAAGATGGGGATCTTGAAATTCTGAAAGATGGAACTGTGGATCTCTTTACGTTCTCCTACTATCACACCAATTGCGTAACAACGCATAAAACCGGCGAAAAGGATAAGGTGCCCGGAAACTATCAGGTTGGTGTTCGCAGTCCATATGTCACATATTCTGCATGGGGCTGGTCCCTGGACCCGGATGGACTGCAGTATTTTATGGAGCTGATGTATGATCGGGAACGAAAACCGATGATGATCGTAGAAAACGGTATGGGTGCTATTGATGAGTTCAGGGATGGTACCGTACATGATGAGTATCATATCGATTATCACAGCACACATATCCAGGCGATGGGGAGAGCAATGGCGAATGGTGTAAAGTGCATTGCCTATACCACATGGGGTTGTGTCGATGTAATCGCTGCTTCGACTGGTCAGATGTCCAAACGCTATGGCCAGATCTATGTTGATGTGGATGAAAATGGAAATGGGACATATGACCGATATCGGAAAGACAGTTTTGACTGGTATAAACATGTAATTGAAACGAATGGCTCAGAACTTTAGAGTCTAAATCCTTTTAGCGGAGATGTCCGAGCGGATATTTCCGCTTTTTGTTCTGCCAACGAATCCATGAAACGAACTGCTTTTACAAGGATGATCTGGTGTGATGAAAGAAAGTACTGAAAAATGTATTTCCGATAATTTGGTTCAACAACCAATGAGAAATAAGGCGCATATGAACCTAATAAGGCAGAGTGATTCGGAAGTAAATGAATTGTTAAATGACATTATGCCGATCAAGTTGACATTCTTCTGATTGCGACTAATAACGAGGATGACTGAAAAAGGAAGGGGCAATGCACATGGCTGATATGATACCGATAAAAGATATCGCTCTGCGATGGGGGTAACAGAACGCCGCGTTACAGACATGTGCAGAAACGGAAAGCTCTCAGGTGCACTCAAACAGGGAGGAATCTGGTATGTTCCGGTGGACACGCAGCGCCCGGCAGATGGCCGTGTTCGTACGGGAGCGTATATCAAGGCAGATACGAGAAGAAAGTTGCCGCTGCCTGTAGGAATTTCTGATTACCGGCTTGCGTCTACTCAGTATTACTACGTAGATAAGACAATGCTTATCCGTGACTTTTTGGATGAACGTCCTATGGTTTCCCTGTTCACTCGTCCACGCCGTTTTGGCAAGACATTGACTATGGACATGCTTCGGACGTTCTTTGAAATATCAAATGAAGACACCTCTGTTTATTTCAAAGACAAAGCAATCTGGCGGGCAGGAAAGAGATATCAGGCGTATCAGGGAAAATATCCTGTCGTGTATGTTACCTTCAAAGACATTAAGTGTGAGACCTGGGAAGAAACGCTGGAAAAGCTGGCAGAGGTCATCGGAAATGAATATGCTCGGCATGAGGTGCTTCTTGCCTCTGATCGCTGCAATGCGGTGGACAAGGCTTATTTTCGCCGGGTAATGGAACGTTTGGCTTCCCCGACAGAACTGACCAGTTCGTTCATGACACTGACCAAGATGCTTCATGAACATTATCAGATCGCACCGATCATTATTATTGATGAGTATGACACGCCAATACAGCAGGGACATGTACGTGGTTTTTACGACAAAGTTATTCTTTTTATGCGTAATCTGTTTTCCGGAGGACTCAAAGATAACCACCATCTGTCCTTTGGCTTTCTGACTGGTATTCTGCGGATTGCCCAGGAGAGTATTTTCAGCGGACTGAATAATCTGACCATTAACTCGATTCTGGACGAGAAATACAGTTCTTACTTTGGCTTTACATCAGATGAAGTTCGGGCAATGGCTACTTACTATGACGCAGGCGATAAGTTTCAGGAGATCTGCGAATGGTATGACGGCTATCAGTTCGGAGAAACAGATATCTTTAATCCCTGGTCTGTGATCAAATACTTCAGTAACAACCACCGTCCGGGTGCCTATTGGCAATCTACAGGAAGTAACGAGATCATCGGGGAGGTTCTGTCTGAAGCAGGTGCTGATATTTATGAACATCTTAAGACCATTCTGCAGGGAGAAACTTTCCTGACCTATATTGATACCGATGTAATTTATCCAGAGATCCGCCGCCGACCAACTACCGTTTACAGCTTTCTGCTGGTAGCTGGATATCTTAAGGTGATCAGCGCAGAGCCGGGGTTTGCCGGAGGACAGATGTGCAAGGTGGCACTTCCGAATCGGGAGATCGCTATTGTGTACAAAAAGGAAATATTGGATCAGTTGAACGATATCGTTCCACCATCTCTGGCGGTTTCCATTCAGGAGGCATTATTTACAGGAAATGAGGATGCATTGAAACAAAACCTTCGCAGCCTTCTTCTGGAAAGCGCAAGTGTTTACGATACGATTGGAGAAAACTTTTATCAGGGGCTGGTGCTTGGCCTATGCGCTATGATGGACAGCCTATATACAGTTCGTTCGAACCGTGAGTCTGGTGAAGGAAGGTATGATATTGCCTTAATGCCGAAATCAAAGATGTTACCCGGTATTCTGATTGAATTGAAATCTGCGGGAAAAGGGGAACGAAACGGATTGAAGAAACTGGCAGAGGCTGCGCTTTCTCAAATCGAAGAGAAGCAGTATGAAACAGAACTGACATCGCAGGGAATCTCGAAGATTTACCGATATGGTGTAGCCTTTCATGATAAGGATGTCGAGATTGTGATGGCGTAACAGAATCATTCTTGTATAATCCGCAATCGCAGATTGATTAACGAAAGCATATGGAAACACGTTTGATTCACTCATATGCTTTTTTCATGTGTCTTTGATTCAAGCTGTCAGAAGAAGGAAAGGAACTGCCTATATAAATGAAAAGGGCCCGAAGGCCCCGAGAGAGGATTAGCCGTGATTCATCAGCTTGGTATCAGTGATTGCCGGTTCTCCATCCGCTGTGACAGTGACTGCCAGAGTATCTGTGGAGAATTTTGATGGGAGTGATCCGGAAAACTGAACCAGAAGCGTGTTGACTCCTGCACCCATCACGGAGAAGGAGGAATCCTGACGTGTGACCGCACGGTCAAACGTGATTGCGATGGAACTCATGTGGTAGTTCGCGGTGGAATTGTTGTTATCCTCGGCCCTGACATAAATTCCATAGCTGCCATCCGCATTAGGGACGACGGAGGTATAGAACACAATTCCGTTCTGCGGGGTGAATGTTCTGGAAGGCTGCGCTGCCCCGCTGTAGGCATAGACACCTTCATGCAGGTCATCAAGAAACAGAATTTCAGGCTTCATATACATAGGTCGTTTACCTCCGACACAATTATCTTAGAATTCTTAGAACCCTACACGCATTTGCCAGAATCCAGGCAAGGAGAGACAAAAAATCACAACTTTGACATAAGGGATAGCAGCCACGCAGGAGAAGGGGTTCTGCGTGTTATGTATCAGAAGGAAATAAAGAAAAGCAGCGTTGCCGCTGCTTGTGTATGCACCAGACAGGACTTGAACCTGCACGGATCTCTCCATACGCCCCTCAAGCGTACGTGTCTGCCATTCCACCACTGGTGCGTGCTTGTTTATTATAGCAGTTCCGAGGATTTCGTCAAAGATTAATATATAATTTTTTTATGAAAGTTATCAGACAGGTGATCTGTGCGATTGTGATGATGGGATTGCTGGGAGGCTGTACGGCAGAACAACCGCGGAAACCACAGGAGGATCCCTCCACATTTCAAGCCAGGGAAGAGCTCTCGCTTCATTGTGATTATGTCTATCTGATTGATCCGGATACCGAGCAGGTACTGATGGACCGCGGTGGGCAGGAACGCATGTATCCTGCCAGTATGACCAAGGTCATGACTTCTATACTTGCGATTGAAGAAATACCTGATCCTGAAACTGTGACAATTGAGTTTACCCAGGAGATGCTAGATGGGCTTATCGCCGCAAGTGCGAACCGGGCCGGGTTCCTGCCTGGGGATGAACCGACTGCGCTGGATCATATCTATGGGGATCTTCTGCCATCGGGTGCGGATTGTTCCAGGGCACTTGCCTTTTACATTGACGGCAGTGAAGAAGCATTTGTGGAGCGGATGAATGAAAAAGCGGAAGCCCTTGGCATGCATGATACACATTTTGTGAATACTTCCGGCCTTCATGACGATGATCATTACACCACCTGTGAAGATATGATGACACTCTATCTCTACTGTATGGAAAACGAGACCTTCATGAATATCCTGAAAACACAGGTCCATACATCCATTCCGGTTCTTCATTTTCCGGATGGACTTGGAATGACGAACTTTGTGCTGATGTATATCAACCAGGAAAATCCCGCATACAGTCAGAACTATATGATCCCCGGATTTATTGCTGGGAAGAGCGGATATACCATTGAAGGACAATATACGCTTGTATCCAATGCGGAGATCAACGGGATGAATCTGGTTCTGGTCAACGCCCATGGGTATGTGGAACCGCATTATCCCGCAAGTATTGAAGATGCATCTGTGATATACAACTGGTATCGCGAACATTATGAGCGCGCAACTCCAGTAGCGGAAGGTGATATGTTTGGCGCCGTCCGGGTTCGGGGATATTCGGGCATGACTGCGGAAGCCTTCGCTGCTTCTTCCATTACTGGAGATCTTCCTTCCGATGACAACCTTCATATCTGCTATGAACTTCCTGAAGTTCTGGAAGCACCGTTATCAAAAGGGCAGGTAATCGGAACGGTAACGGTTTATGACTATGACAAACCTGCGTATACTGCGGATCTTATTCTGCAGGAAGACTGTCCCCGCACAAAACTTGGGGAACTTCTCACATGGATGTATGAGTTTTCTGACGGACGAATGGGACTGGCATATATTCTGTTAGGACTATGCGCATTGATTGTCATCTGCCTTGGCATTCTTATCGCAGTGTCACGGCGCATGTCGTCGTAAGGGCGTTTGGCGGTTGTCAAAACGATACCTCCATCCTATAATAAGGAACGTTTTGAGGGTGATGGAATATGGACTATCAGAAGATTATTAACATTGCGGTGATTGCGCACGTAGATGCAGGGAAATCCACACTGGTCGATGCGTTTTTAAAGCAGAGTCACGTCTTTAAGGACAATGAAAAGGTTGTGGACTGCGTGATGGATTCCAATGCCCTGGAGCGGGAACGCGGAATTACCATTTATTCCAAGAACTGCTCTGTCACCTATAAGGACTATAAGATCAACATCGTTGATACACCAGGTCACGCAGACTTCTCCTCGGAAGTAGAACGGATTATCAAGACAGTGGATACGGTTATCCTGTTGGTTGACTCCAGTGAAGGGCCGATGCCACAGACACGTTTTGTTCTGCAGAAGAGTCTGGAAATCGGATTACGGCCGATCCTTCTTATTAATAAGATGGATAAGCCGGATGCCCGTGCTGATGAAGTCATCGATGAAGTATATGATCTCTTCCTGGATCTCAATGCGGCAGACGATCAGCTGGACTTCCCGATTCTCTATGGTGTAGCCCGTCAGGGAATTGTCCGTTATGACTGGAACGAAGATACCAATGAAGATATAACACCGTTGTTTGAGACGATTGTTCATCATGCCCAGGCATATCCGGATCTCATGGAAGAACCGGTACAGATGCAGGTATGTGCACTTGCCTATGACGACTATATCGGCCGTCTTGGCATTGGAAGAATCTATTCCGGAACACTGAAGGAAGCTACCAGCTATGAGGTCTGCAACCGCGAAGGCAAAAGCGGGCGTGGGAAGACCAACCAGGTATTTGTCTATAAAGGACTCAGCCGCATTGCGGTAAATGAAGCACAGTGCGGAGAGATTGTCATGATCTCCGGCATTCCCGATATCTCCATCGGTGATACGCTTTGTCCTGAAGGAGCACCAGACCCGATGCCGGTCATCCGGATTGAAGAGCCTACGCTGTCCATGAATTTCATGGTAAATGACAGCCCGTTTGCCGGGCAGGTCGGAAAATATGTCACTTCCCGCAATATTCGTGAGCGTCTGGAAAAGGAACTGGAAGTCAATGTCGGACTCCGGGTGGAAGAGACAGACTCCACCGATACCTTCAAGGTCAGCGGCCGTGGTGAACTTCATCTGACGATCCTATTGGAACAGATGCGCCGGGAAGGCTATGAAGTTGCGGTATCCCGTCCGGAAGTTATTCTCAGAAAAGTGGATGGGGTAACCTGTGAACCGATTGAAGAAGTAGTATGTGATGTACCGAATGAATACAGCGGTGCGGTTATCTCTGCTCTGAATATCCGTAAAGGCTTGTTACAGAATATGGAAGATGAGGGATCCTACACCAGGATTACCTATACGGTTCCGACCCGCGGACTTATCGGTTACCGCAGTGACTTCATCAATACCACGCATGGGGAAGGCACGATGGTGCAGCGTCTGTATGGCTATGAACCATGGAAGGGGGATATCCCACAGCGTGAAAACGGTGCGTTAATCTCCACGGAAACCGGCGGTGCCATGACATATGCCTTATGGAATATTCAGGAACGTGGTCAGTTGTTCATCGGTGCCCAGACGCCGGTCTATGAAGGAATGATTATCGGTGTTTCCTCCAAGAACCGTGATATGACTGTCAACCCGATTAAAAACAAGAAGATGACCGCGGTTCGCTCCACCGGAAACGATGAAGCGATGAAACTGGTTCCGCCAAAAGTTCTGACCCTGGAACAGGCAATTGAATTCATCAATGATGATGAGCTGGTGGAAATTACTCCGGAAGATATCCGTGTGCGCAAAAAGTATCTGACAATTATCGATCGGCGCAGACATGCGCGTGAACTTGGAAAACTGGAAGACGAAGATTCCGATTAACCAGAATGAAAGCAGAGCTGTGAATATGAGCTCTGCTTTTCCAACTAATTCATCATAACATAGAAACGCAAATATGTAAGGGCTTTCATTTTACGTTGCTTTCGGTTATCAAAGAAGTGAAGAAGGATTGATTCATCCGGGAGGTAACCAATGGGACCGGGAATTCATAAAGGCAGTGCCATCGGAAGGTGAGCCTGCGTAAACAAACTGTCTGTCTGTAACTGCGCGACCTGATTTGACCAGGCGTACAACGTGTGCTCAGGACATGTATGAAATGGATGCTTGAGGGTGATGCCGATTCACCTGGGCAGGAAGTTTCAGACCATGTCTTATCGATCATGACTGTTTCCTGAATTCGCATTGAGCACAGCACTTCTGCCGAAATGATACCTCCTTATCACCGAGAAAAGCGGTGGAAGAAATGGCGGATCGGGTATAAAACCGCAGATCCACAGACCATATCAGAACCATGAGGTCCGCATGTGATTGCGGATCTCTTATTTGATTCTGCTTGAAACAATTTTCATGAAAAGAGTCTGAAAAAATGATTGACAGACCGAGGTGCTTGCCATAAACTTCAATTAACCCAACGAACAGAAGAGTAGCTGAACCGATGCCTACAGCGAGCCTGTACAGAGTGGAAGACAGGCAGGAAGTCATTCAGTGAACCGCATCTGGGAGGGGTCTTCCTGAACTTATAGTAGGGAGGAACGTATTCCGGCGATAACGGACAGAGGTGGTCGGTATAACCGGCAACCAGAGTGGTACCGCGATGAAATGTCGTCTCTGGATCGTATGTTCCGGAGATTTTTATTTTCCGGATACTGACAATTGGAGGAAAGAAAAATGAAGACAGGAACTGTAATGAAAACAATGCTCGCAGCTGTTGCTGCACTGAGCCTGACGGCGTGTGGAAGCAGCACCGCCGCAGCCCCTGCGGGAGAAACCCAGAACATTATTATCGGAATCTCCCCGGACTACCCGCCATATGATGATCTGACAGCGGATGGTCAGCTGACCGGTTATGACTATGAGATGGGCGAATGGCTCTTCGGCTGGCTTGAAGACAATGGTTATAACTATTCCCATGAATGGAAACAGATGAGTTTTGACACCATTATCTCTGCCATTCAGGCAGACCAGGTAGACCTTGGTATTTCAGGCTTCACCTATGACAGCGAACGTAAGGTTCTTTTCTCTGAACCGTATCTTGAGTCTGCGGAAGTTGCGTTAGTCAACGCGGATAACGATGAAATCAACACATTGGACGATCTTGTTGGAAAGGCAATCGGGGCTCAGCTTGGAACGACCGGCGAAAGTTGCGCCAACGAGATTGAAGGTGCGACGGTACAGGCGATTGAAGACATGGGCATCTGTGTAGAATCCCTTAAGGGTGGCGCGCTTGACGCGGTAATTATGGATAGACCGGTCGCGGAGAACTATGTGGCTGCGGGCGGATATAAGATTCTCGATGGCGCACTGCTTGATGAACAGAACTATGTCATTGCCAAGGAAGGCAATACCGAGCTGATGGATGCGATTAATGCGGCGATTCAGGCATTTGAAGCCAGTGATGACAGCGCAGCGCTGAAAGAAAAGTACGGACTCTGATTGATTTATGGCGGATATTTTCACTTCCGACAACTTAATATTCATGCTGAAAGGGGCCGGCGTCTCCTTACTGCTGGCACTTGGAGCAGTGGTGATCGGCTGTGTCATCGGTATTTTGTTTGCGGCCGCAAAGCTTTCCAAATCAAAGCTGTTACGGGCAATTGGAACTGTATACGTGGAGATCTTCCGCGGTACGCCGATGCTGTTACAGGTACTGTTCTTCTATCTGGGTGTTCCGGTTCTCTATCAGCGGATCACCGGCACCCGGATGAGTGCGGACCCGTATATGGTCGGTCTGATAGCACTTTCCTGTAACTCCGGGGCATATCAGACAGAACTGATCCGCTCTGGCATTCAGGCGGTAGACAAGGGTCAGTGGGAAGCTGGCGAAACCCTTGGCATCAGCTATCCGGTCATGATGAAGGAGATCATCCTTCCACAGGCATTCAAGCATATCATTCCACCGCTGGTATCGGAGTTCATTACCCTGATCAAGGACAGTTCTCTGATTTCCAATATCGGCGCCCTGGAACTGCTGTACAGCGCACAGGTGCTTGGCAAGCGATACTATGACTATCTCGACCCTCTGATTCTTGCGGGTGTGATGTATCTCTGTATGACGGTATTAACCTCATATCTTTCCAGAAAAGTGGAACGGAGGATGACGCTCAGTGATTAAAGTTGAACATCTTCATAAGTCCTTTGGTGAACTGAAGGCCCTTCATGACATTAATCTGGAAGTGAAGGAAGGGGAAATTGTATGCCTGATCGGACCTTCGGGTTCGGGAAAAAGTACGCTGTGCCGGTGTATTCACGGGCTGGAGAAACCAGACAGCGGCGACATCTATCTGGAAGGGGAACGCATGGATCCTTCCCAGCCCGCAAAATATGCGGAGCAGCGGAAAAAGATGGGATTTGTCTTCCAGCATTTCAATCTGTTTACCAACAAAACCGTCCTTGATAACTGCATGCTGGCACAGACCAGCGTTGCCGGAAAAACAAAAGAAGAAGCGGAACAGACCGCGATGGAGCTGTTAGCCCGGGTTGGGCTTGCGGATAAGCGCGACGCTTATCCCAATAAGCTGTCCGGCGGTCAGAAACAGCGGGTGGCCATTGCCCGTGCCTTATGCATGAATCCCGAGATCATGTTGTTTGATGAACCGACATCTGCCCTTGATCCGGAAATGATCAAGGAAGTACTCGAGGTTATGAAAGACCTTGGAACTAACGGTATGACGATGGTTGTCGTAACCCATGAAATGGGATTTGCGAGAAAAGTGGCCGATCGGGTTGTGTTCCTTGATGGTGGGGAGATCGTAGAACAGGCTCCTTCCGAGCAGTTCTTCTCCAACCCACAATCCGAGCGGGCAAAGGACTTTTTATCCAAAGTATTCTACGATTAATAACAACTGCTTATGAAACTGCCGAAATTTGAAGTCGAACAGTGGATGACCGATTATGAACATGATGCGGTATACAATCTGACCGATACGTGCATCCCGGCACTGACGTTTGAAGAACTTTGTGCATTGGATCACGACGGGGATTTTCGTCATGTGCTGCTGGATTACGGAACGATTACCGGTGATCTGGAACTCAAACAGGAGATCTTGAAGTTATATACTTCCGGAACGGTGGATAATATCACGTTGTCACAGGGCTGTCTTCAGGGAAGTGAGCTGGTCATGATGTCCCTGCTGGAACCGGGTGATCATGTGATTGCCTATGTGCCAGGCTATCAGGCGTTCTATGATTATCCCGCTTCGCTTGGCTGCGCTGTGACAAAACTTCCGCTTTATGAAGAGCGGGGCTGGCAGCCGGATCCAGTTGAACTAAAAGAGGCGATGCGTACGCCGACGAAACTGATCATTCTCAATCTCCCGGGAAATCCTACCGGGTCATTGTTTGAGGAGTCCTACCTGAATGCAGTATTCGCTCTGGCTGAAGCACAGGGTACCTACGTGCTCTGCGATGAGATTTACCGTGATCCGAGAATCCCTTCCATCAGTGATCGATACGAGCGGGGAATTTCCGTATCGTCATTATCAAAAATGTATGCCTTGGCTGGCCTTCGGCTAGGTTGGATCAAAGGTCCGCAGGATCTGATCCATACGATCAATGAACGGCGGGATTATTCCATTATTTCCACCGGGCCACTGGTCGATCATCTTGGAATTGTCGCATTAAAGCATTCGGAAGAACTGCTGAATCGCAGCCGGAAACGGATCGAAGAAGATAAGGCTGTGATTGAAGAATGGCTGAAGGAAGAAAAACGCTGTCAGGTGGTGCTTCCTGCCTATGGAACGGTCTCCTTCCTGCGCTATGAAGCTCCGCTTGATTCCCGCACCCTTGGCTTGCGGCTGTTGCACGATTATGGAGTATTCCTGGTGCCCGGGAGTTGCTTTGAAGCGGAGAACCACTTCCGTCTTTCCTTAACCTGTCCTCCGGATCTCATGCGGGAAGGCTTGAAGCGGATTTCGGAGTGTCTTAACCAGCTGTAAACAGAAGATTCAGGCGGGAAACCGCCTTTTTTACTATGGGAAGGATATCGTTGGGATGTTATAATTTTAACAAGTGTAAAGGAGACGCATCATGAAATGCGCGATTTTTCTTGCGAAGGGATTTGAAGACTGTGAAGGTCTGATTACCGTAGATATGTTACGGCGGGCGGGGATTCCCGTGGACACGGTATCCATTACAGATGATCCGGTGGTTGAGACTTCCCATGGCGTACGTCTGTTTACGGATGCTGTATGGAAGGATATTGATCCTTCCGCATATGATGTATTGATTCTGCCCGGAGGGAAGGCTGGTACCGCCAATCTGGATGCGTTTGAACCGCTGAACCAGGCACTGAAGGAACACTTCAATCAGGGGAAGCTCACCTGTGCGATCTGTGCTGCGCCTTCGGTTCTCGGGCATCTCGGAATTCTGAATGGGAAACACTATACCTGCTTCCCTGACTTCCGCAGTGATTCGTATGAAGGAGAATACGAAATGGAACTCGCGGTGGAAGACGGGAATGTCATCACCGGAAGAGGTATGGGAGCGACGATTGAGTTCGCCCGGACAATCATCCGCCGGATAGAAGGAGAAGAAGTTCTGCGGAAGGTTGAATACGGGATGCAGTATGAGCACAGTTTCAGAGAATTAATCAGCCAGGAGTGAAAGAAGAGGGAGACATTTTATGGCAAACATGTTCAGTCATGAGTCCAGACAGTTTAAATTCGATATTCTTGTGAATATCAGCCGTCAGGCATTTGAAGGGGAAGTAAATGAAGATGCGGTTCAGGCGTATGCCAAGAACCTGGTCTCACTGGATGGCCCCCGATATCGGTGTTGTGTATATAAGGAACGGGAAGTACTGCGTCAGCGTGTGCGTCTTGCGATGGGAAAGATGGCTTCGGAAACAGCCGAACCCAATCCCCGTCAGATTATTCATGTCATTGATGCGGCATGTGATGGATGTACGATCAAAAAGATCCGTGTCACGGATAACTGCCGGAAATGCATGGCGAAGTCCTGCCTTGCGGCGTGCCGGTTCGGTGCGATTCATATCGGAAGTGAGCGCAGTGAAATCGATTATTCTAAGTGTAAGGAATGCGGCGCCTGTTCCAGAGCCTGCCCATACAGCGCAATTGTCGTAACCGAACGTCCGTGCTATGCCCATTGCCCGGTACAGGCCATTAGCTGGAATGAAATGAATATCGCTGTGATTAACGACAAGAAGTGTATCAACTGCGGACAGTGCGAAGGCGCGTGCCCGTTTGGAGCGATCGAGGATGTTTCCTGGGTTGTGCCGGTCATTCGGGAAATCCGGGAAGGGAAGTCAGTAACTGCAGTCGTAGCTCCGTCCATTCAGGGACAGTTTGACGACACCAAGCTTCCTCAGATTCTCAAGAGCGTTGAAATGCTTGGATTTGAAAAGTGCATCGAAGTCGCAGTCGGTGCCGATGCCGTAGCGGAGTTCGAGTATCAGGAACTTGCGGAACATAAGAAGAAGGGTCTGCCGATGACCACCTCATGTTGCCCGGGATTCGTTAATATGTTACGGATTCATTTCCCGAAGCTCTATGCGGAAAATAAATCCACCACCGTTACGCCGATGGAAGCGATTGCCCGTCGGGTAAAGAATGAAAACCCGGATACCACCGTCGTCTGTATCGGACCCTGCCTTGCGA
>JAFUGM010000016.1 GCA_017469355.1 Solobacterium sp.
GAAGTGTATCAACTGCGGACAGTGCGAAGGCGCGTGCCCGTTTGGAGCGATCGAGGATGTTTCCTGGGTTGTGCCGGTCATTCGGGAAATCCGGGAAGGAAAGTCAGTAACTGCAGTCGTAGCTCCGTCCATTCAGGGACAGTTTGATGACACCAAGCTTCCTCAGATTCTCAAGAGCGTTGAAATGCTTGGATTTGAAAAGTGCATTGAAGTCGCAGTCGGTGCCGATGCCGTAGCGGAATTCGAGTATCAGGAACTTGCGGAACATAAGAAGAAGGGTCTGCCGATGACTACTTCATGTTGTCCGGGATTCGTTAATATGTTACGGATTCATTTCCCGAAGCTCTATGCGGAAAATAAATCCACCACCGTTACGCCGATGGAAGCGATTGCCCGTCGGGTAAAGAAGGAAAACCCGGATACCACCGTCGTCTTTATCGGACCCTGCCTTGCGAAGAAGCAGGAGTGCATGGAAGACTACAGTGTTGTGGACTATGTTCTGACGTATGAAGAACTGGCGGCGATGTTAATTGCCAAGGGAATCAATCCGGAAGAAGTAGAAGCGACCGAAGCGGAATATCCTTCCGTTTACGGACGTAACTTCGCCCAGAGCGGCGGCGTTGCGGCGGCAGTCGCAGAATGTGCGAAAGAACACGATGATGGTCCATATACCGCATTTATGGCCAACGGCGCCATGGAATGCAAGAAGCAACTTCAGGTCATGCAGGCAGGAAGATTTACCTTCGATATCCTGGAAGGCATGTGCTGCCCTGGAGGATGTATTGCCGGCCCGGCGTGCATCTCTGATCCGGTAACTGTCAAAGGTCGTATGACCAAGGAGAATATGGCAACTGACAAGAAGACCATTCAGAAATCTCTGGAGATCTTCCCGTTTGCCGGTGTAGACATGGAGGTCGGCCTGAAGAGTGAAGAACAGGCTGGATAATTCCAGAACCCCAAAGAGGTAGTAATGAACCGAGAGATTGATCCCTCACAACTGACATGGATCCGGCAGCCGGCGATGTATGTGCTGGAACCGGATCGAATCGTACTGGAAACCGAACCGTATACCAGCTTTCATTCTCTGTCGTTTGACAATACGAATGCATTCGGGCTGACGCTTCCTCCCGCAAACAACTTTTCGTTTACTGCGCGGGTGGATTATCGGTTTCGCGGTGTGGAGGATGAGTGCGGTATTCTGCTACGTCTGGATAATACCCATTGGGCTAAAGCTGGGATAGAATGCCGGGGAAGCTCACTGGATCTATCGTGTACCGTATATGCGGATGGCTATGGGGATCGAAGCTGCCG
Source organism: Solobacterium sp. (assembly GCA_017469355.1). Classification (GTDB taxonomy): domain Bacteria; phylum Bacillota_I; class Bacilli_A; order Erysipelotrichales; family Erysipelotrichaceae; genus Bulleidia. The sequence continues at coordinate 1,312 of JAFUGM010000016.1, forward strand.
GGAGATCGGTGATGGAATTCGCTGGATGTATTTCCGGGTTCTTTACTGGAATGGGAATGTCCGGTTTCAGTACAGCTTTAATGGAGAACGCTATACCGATATGCGCTGGTTTCACTTCGGACCCGGTGAAACACCGGTATCTGCGGGTATGTACGCATGCAGCGGAGCGGATTCCAGTTTTGACTGCACCTTTTCGCGGATGAATATCGTGGAATTGTAACAATCAATGCATGGGACGAACAATTCATTCTGCCCGTGCATTTTATTAAAACCTACTACCGGGATTAAAATACTTGTATTGATAAAACGTGCGTGAACGACTGGAGGAACTATGAGTGCAGAAGAACGCTTAATCAGATACTGCAGAATTTATACGGAATCCGATCCGGAGTCCGGTACCCATCCTTCTGCGGAACGAATCTTTGACCTGGCCCACCTGCTGGTAGAAGAACTGAAGGAACTTGGATTGAGTGATGCGGCGGTGGACGAACATTGTTATGTTTATGCCCATCTGCCATCCAATCTGAATCATCCATCGAAAACGGTAGGGTTTATTGCCCATATGGATACCGCTCCCGATTTTACTGGTGAACACGTGAACCCACAGGTGATTCATGACTTTAATGGAGAAGATATTCCGCTTGGAAATGGAATTGTCACAAAGATGGATGACTTCCCTTACATGCGCACCCTGAAGGGAAAAACACTGATCGTTACCGATGGAAGCACCTTACTTGGGGCAGATGACAAGGCAGGTATTACCTGCATCATGGAGGCTCTTGCCTACTACCATGATCACCCAGAAGAACCGCATGGGACGATCGCCGTCGCATTTACACCGGACGAAGAAATCGGAGAAGGGGCGTTATTCTTCGATGTCAATCGGATGAAGGCGGACTTTGCGTATACGATGGATGGGGATTCCGTACGGGTGATGTCGGATGAAACCTTCCACGCTGCTTCGGCAGAAGTAAAGGTTGCCGGATTCTCAATTCACCCGGGAGAAGCGAAAAACAAGATGAAGAATGCCGGACGCATTGCGGCAGAATTCATCGGATTACTTCCTGACTATCTGACCCCCGAACATACCGAGGGACGAGAAGGCTTTATTCACTTGACCGGTATGGAAGGAACGGTGGAACAGGCGTCCCTTTCCTTCATTCTCCGTGATCATGACGCCGGAAAGATGCTGGGATATCAGGAACGACTGCGTTCTGTGCAGACCTTCCTGAATCAGAAATATGGAGAAGACACTGTTCAGGTAACCTTCCGCAATGCTTACCGGAATATGAAAGATGTACTGAAAAACTATCCGGAAGTATCCAAGGTGGCCGAAGAAGCGATTCGCTGGGCAGGGTATGAACCGGAAACGGTAGCGGTGCGGGGAGGCACGGATGGCTCGGAGATTTCCTTTATGGGACTGCCGTGTCCAAACCTTGGCAACGGGGGAGGAAACTTCCACGGAAGATATGAATACTGCGTACTGGAAGAGCTGGAAGCAGCGTCTGTCATCATACGAAGAATTGTCGAGAAAACAGCGGAGATGCCATTATGATTGTTACCTGTACTATGAATCCTTCTCTGGATTACTACATGGAATCGGATCAGCCGATTCATCCTGGTCACACCAACCGTTCACATCTGGAATACTATGAGGCCGGCGGAAAGGGAATTAACGTGTCGATTGTTCTGAACAATCTTCAGGTTCCCACCAGAGCCTGTGGGTTTCTCGGCGGATTTACGAAAGATTTCTATATCACGCTGCTTGAGAAATACCAGTATATTCAGCCGAACTTTACCTATACTAATGGGCATACCCGAATCAATGTGAAGTTTACCGATGGCGAAAAAGAAACCTCTTTCAACTCCACCGGTCCCTATATCACGGATCAGGATATGGAAAACCTGATGCTGAAGACGAATCGTCTCGATGAGGGGGATTACTTTGTTCTGGCAGGAGATTGCCCGGAATATCTGAATGAATCGGTTGGAATCATGTTGGAACGTCTCATGAACGATGGGGTCAGAGTGTGCCTCAGCACCAATCCGGCGATTATCGAACAGGCACTTCCCAATCATCCGTTCCTTGTTAAAACACGATCTTCTTACGTGAATGAATATGTGGGCAGGCAGCTTGATGAATCAGAACTGATTGATGTGCTGCGTGGCTTAGTGCGTAAGGGCGCAGTGAATGTCATCTGCACGACAAAGTCCGGCAAGGAGGCCTACCTTGCCTGTGAGGAAGGGGTATATCACGCTGAATTGATTCATCAGGAGAAGGCAGTCAGTATGATTGGATCAGGAGACGCGATGATCGCAGGATTCCTGATGGATTCACTGCGTTCTGTAAGCCCGGTGGAATCCTTCCGGTTTGGAAGCTGCTGTTCTACAGCCACCGCATATTCCAAGGGATTTGCGACAAGAGACAAGATTCTTTCCCTGATGGAAGAAAGCGTCGTGGAGAAGGTTGCGGAAATCTGATCGGTTGCGCATGAACTGCGGTAAGAGTATGATACAGATCATGAAACTCAGAAAACTGATGATAGCGGCATCGGCCGCACTGCTGTTGATTGGATGTTCTGCCCCGGAACCAGAGCCGGTGGAGGAACCGCCTGTTACAGAACCGGAAACGGAACCGGAAGAGGAAGCGGCCATCGCTGTAACGAACCTTGTGGACTTTCATCTTCTGGAAGAAACGGCAGATATGAGCGGCTATCGCTGGCTGAATGACAGTGAACCCGCATTCCATGAGATTTCCCTGCAGGAAAGCATTCGTTTCTTTACGGAAGGCGGAACCGGTATTCTTGTTTACAGTGCGGACAGCTGTCCCTTCTGTAATCGGGCGATTCCGGTACTCAACGGAGTCTTAAAGGAATATGGCCTCAAGGCATATTACGTGGATACAGATCAGATGATTGCGTCGGATCGGGAAACTTCCATGCGCATCTATAACGAGCTTTGCAGTTATATTGATTACATCTTTGAAAAAGATGAAGATGGAGAGCCGATGTTTCAGATCCCGGAGGTGATTGCGGTAAAGGATGGAACAATTACCGATCATCATCTCTCACTGGTAGAGAGCTTTATTCTTACAGATTCTGAAGTACAGATGAATGAGGCGGAAACCGAAGAACTGCGGAATATCTATCGTAAGATGATTGAATCGATTGCGGACTGAACAGTCCGCTTTTAATTCGACTGTATTACAATTAGGGTATGTTGTTTCGTTCGATTCTCTATCGCCGAAATCCACGAATTAAAGGAACCGTGATCGATCTGGTCGAAGAACAGTTTGTGGAGGCGGACAGCTCCAATAACTATACGCCGTCCTATCTGTTTGGAATGTATCTTCACGATTCCTTTTTCAGAGTGGGAAACTGCGACCTGCGGCTGGGAGAGACGGAGGAACTCTATTATGCGGGGAATATCGGCTATCATGTGGATCTGCCATATCGGGGGAATCATTATGCCTATGAGGCTTGTCTTCTCTTATTCGATAAGGCAAAAGCACTTGGTTTATCTTCATTAATCATTACCTGTTCGCCAGAAAATGAAGCCAGTCGAAAAACCTTGGAAAAACTAAAGGGGACCTATCTGGAAACGGTGGATGTCCCCTCAGACCATTGGCTGTACCAGCGGGGAGAAACGGTAAAGCGTATCTATCGTTATTCTCTGAATGGCACGGGTTTATAATAGTGTCATGCGAAGATTTCGAAGGCTGTTAGCCAGCAGATTCCTGTTGATGGGGCTGCTGATGTTATTACAGCTGTCCATTCTGTTTGTCTGGATTTATCGGGCGGCGCTTGCCTACAGTATCATGTGGCTGCTCGATCTTTTTGCTTTCATTCTTGCGATCTATGTCATTAACCGGGATGAAGATGTCTCATATAAACTCTGCTGGTGTTTTCTGATATTCGCTTTTCCGATCTTTGGCGGAATGTTGTATGTGTTGTGCGCTGGAAGAAAAATGCCAAAGAAGCTCGCCAACGGAACCATAGAAGCCGACGCAAGAATGCGTGGACTGTTAAAGCAGGATGAAGAGGTGATGAATCAGCTGCGGGAAGTTTCTCCGCAGTCCGTAAAACTGTTTTCTTCCGGGCTTTCGATGTCTGGCTTTCCGGTTTATAACCATACCTCCTCGGTCTACTTTGACAGCGGGGAGGAGTTCTTCCCGGTGTTTTGTGAGGAATTACGGAAGGCAGAGAAGTTCATTTTTCTGGAGTATTACCAGATCACCCCGGGGAAAGCGTGGGATGAAGTGCTTTCGATACTTAAAGAAAAAGTCGCAGAAGGGGTAGAGGTTAAACTGATCTATGACGACTGGGGCTGTATGATTTCTCTTCCGCCGCACTATGATCGGACATTGAATGAATATGGCATTGAGACCTATAAATTCAATCGGATGCGTCCGGCATTAATTGTCACGATGAATAACCGCGATCACAGAAAGATCTGTGTGATTGACAATAAGGTTGGATTCACCGGCGGATTAAATCTTGCGGATGAATATATGAATTTCATCAGCCGGTTTGGATACTGGCGGGATTCCGCAATGATGATCAAGGGAGATGCGGTGCGTTCCCTTACCGTCATGTTTCTTGGAATGTACTCCTATCTTCGCCATGATGATATCAAGATGGATTACAGCCGTTATGTGGAGCCGTATGAAGAAGCAGGAGAGGAAGGCTGTTTTTATCAGCCCTTCAGTGACACACCGACCGATGCGGTGGAGCTTGGTCTAACAAATCATCTGAACCTGGTTGCGGCCGCATCCAGATATATCTATATCGATACGCCATATCTGATTATCAACAGTGATATGATGACCGCCCTTTGCCAATGCGCACAAAGTGGCGTGGATGTCCGAATCCTGACACCCCATATTCCTGATAAGAAACCGGTCTTCGCTATGACCCGGTCCAACTACCGTAAGCTGATCCGGCGGGGTGTAAGAATCTATGAATATACTCCCGGTTTTAATCACCGGAAGAACATCGTCTGTGATGATGAACTGTGCCTTGTGGGGTCGGTCAATACCGATTATCGCAGTTACTATCTGCAGTTTGAGGCGGGTGTGCTCATGCGGAACCCTTCCCTTGCGGAAGAACTTCGACAATCCTTTGAGAAGGGATTAGCGGAATCGCAGGAGATCACCCTTGCGGATTGTAATAAAACACCGCTTCTGGTACGCATGTTCCGGGGAATTCTGAATGTGATTGCGCCATTCTTCTGATACGACAATGAGACAGACACTGACACCTTTACAGAAACAGCTGATATTCATTCTTGCGTTGCTGCTTGGGGCAGTGGTTTTACTGGTGAGCTTTCTCCTTGTGACACGAAAGGAAGACACAACAACCAACGAGGCAGTCATCGCATCCGAAGAGATGACCTTCCCATCTTCGGAGTACTGGGTAAACAATCGGGAATTGATGGAAGCCGGGGGAATCACAGTCATGCATAACCATGTCCCATGGGACAGTCCACGGCGACCGGGAGAAGTTCGGGAAATCCGCTTCCTGACCATTCATGAAACTGATAACCGTAGTTCCGGCGCAGACTCCCAGGCGCATAACAGCCTGCTTACGGGAGATACCTCAGATATTACGGGATGGCACTATACAGTTGATGACCATGCGATTTATCATAATATTCCAGACAATGAAATCAGCTGGAATGCCGGCGACAGCCGGACAAAACCCGGTGGAAATATGAATGGCATCGGGATTGAAATGTGCGTGAATCTGACCAATGACTTTGAAGCGACACTTCACAATACCGCCGCATTATGTGCAGAATTATTGATGTTATATGATTTAAGACCTGACGCAGTCTATTTCCATGAAGACTTCATGGATAAGGTATGCCCGCATCGGCTGATCAGCGAAGGGCGGAAGGAAGAATTTGAACAGATGATTGTGGATGACTACACGGAACTGCTGAAACAACGTGTAGCCACCTCGATACAGGAAGGAGTACTCGGATGGAAACCTATGGATTAGTACTGGAAGGCGGCGGTGTCCGCGGAGCTTATACAGCAGGTGCCCTGCATTGGTGTTATGACCATCATATTTCCTTTGATTACAGCGTTGGTATTTCCAGCGGCGCAGTCTATCAGGCATGTTTTGAAGCAGGTGATATGGATGCGATGGAACATATGGCACTGGTCTATGCCTGTGAAAAGGAGAATGTTGGAATCCGTGCCATATTGAAGGAAGGGCACTATGTCGCTTATCAGCGTCTGTTTCATGAAGATATGATTGAGCGCCAGCATTTTTCGGTAAAGGAACTGCGGGAGTCAGGGAAGCATATGGAAATTGGCTGTTATGACCTGGAACAGGGGAAGACCGTATTCTATGGCTCAGAGTATCTGGATGACAATATGGATCTTCTTCGCGGCGCATGCGCACTTCCGGTTGCGTCTGCCATTGTGAATTTCAACGGACATCCGGTGCTGGATGGGGGAATCACAAAGATGATTCCGATTGAACGGGCACTGGAACAGGGATGTACGAAGACCCTGGTCATTACCACAAAACCGAAGGACTTTGTGCGTAAACCCGCATCCCCGATCGTACGGTTCCTGATGAAGATTCTCTATGCGAAGTATCCAAGTGTTGAGGCGGATTATAAAGTACGTCATCTGAATTATTACAAGCAGATGGATCTGATTAATGAGAAGATCGATGAAGGCAATGCCATTATGATCTATCCGACGCAGACAATTTCCGTCAGCCGATGGAAAGGAGATCCGGAGAAGTGTAAGGAACTTTATGACCTTGGCTATTCTGATATGGAAGCACGGAAAGAAGAACTCTATCAGTTTCTGGGCGTTTCTCCCTCCCCGGTGGATGTGCTTTTACAGAAAGAGAAGGTACCCGCATGATTAAACTGATCGCAAGCGATCTTGATGGAACTCTGATTGATGCGAATAATCATTGTGATTCCAGTGTATCCACAACTCTGAAAGCACTTCGGGAAAAAGGACTGAAGTTTGCGGTTTGCAGCGGAAGGCCGATTCCTTCCGTACTTCCTTTACTGAAGGGATGGGGACTCGATGAGGTATCGGATTATGTCATTGGATCCAATGGCGGGGAAGTACTGGAAGTCGCTACAGGAAAACAGCAGACCGTATATGAATTAAGTGCAGAAACACTTCGCGACATCATTGATCTCTATTCCCCATTAGGTATCATTCCTACACTCTATGACGGGATGACGCTCTATGTAGAACGGATCACAGAAGATGTGGAACGCGTTGCGGAGCGGGTTGGGGTTTCTCCGGTCGTTGGTGATATCCGCAGCCTTACGGTGAAACCGGAACTCAAGGAGATGTTTGTTGTTTCTCCGGATCAGATGCGGCTTGTGGAGCAGTTTGCCCAGGAACATCCGGATCCCCGGTTTGTGGGATTTAAAACCGCGATTGATCTCTTTGAACTTTCCCATCCTCTGTTAGCCAAAGATGTCGGAGTAAAGATTGTGGAGTCCATGATGCATATCACTCCAAATGAAATCATGGCATTTGGGGATACGACAAATGATATCCAGATGCTCGAATACGTACGCTATGGTGTAGCCATGGATAATGGCACGGATGATGCAAAACACGCGGCGTGGGCCATTGCGCCGTCAGTGGATGCGCAGGGATTCGCATCCTTTATCAAAACTCACCTAAATGAAAAACTGGAGGTGCTCTCATGAATGAATTTATCCGTCCCGCAAAAGCGGAAGACGCATCCCGCATTGCGGAAATCCTGATTTACGGAAAACGCCTGGCGTATCGGAAGATATTCCGGAATGACAATGTCAGCTTTAATGAAATGCAGGTGCTGCCATTAGCACTGGAGTATCGTGACAACCCAGAGAAACTGAAAGATGTCTTTGTCTTTGACGATGGGATTGTACGTGCCATGATGAGCATGCGCCAGGATGGAACGGAAATGGAATTGACGGAATTGTATGTCGATCCGTTTTTCCAGGATATGCGCATTGGTTCTCAGATGATTAAGGACGCCTTGGAGAAGGCATCTGAGGCTGGTGCAGAGACGATTTTTCTCTATGTTCTGGATAAGAACATCACTGGCCGTATGTTCTATCAGTACCATGGATTTGAATCGGATGGAAAAACCACACCCGATTCCTCTGGCGAACGGGTGATGAAATACGTAAGAAAGCTGTAATCGGAATACCGCAGGAGATGCGGTATTTTCATGAGGATAGAACTCGATCATCTGTTGTATAATCAGGCAAACAGGAGCCCACATGAACGAATTCACACACTTTTATCTTGATAAGGAAAAAGACATTATTGTAGTTCTCTATCGGGTAGGGGAAACCATGGAGTATACCCTGCGCACCCCGAACCATACGACTGGAAACCTGATTCGAAATCTTGCGAAACTCTGTGAACTGAAGCTCGGCCGGGATGAAACCGGATTGTTTGTCATTCGGGGAACGGTTCCCAGTTATTATGATGCCTATCATCGGCTGATTTATATCTTCCGTCTTGGCAACACCAAGGTCGCCAATATCTATCCGGATGGAACGGTAGAAATGAAAGCGGCGATTCCAGCTATTTCAAAAACGCTGATGTCACAGACCAAGCATTACAACCTGAGTATTGCGCAGACGATCGTGAAGACATATATTCGCTCGGAAGTGAAGTTCCGCTCGGATCTTCATACGCACATGAATGCCAATCTTTCCCCGGATCTATTGATTGCGCTGGGGATTTCACATCAGATCCGCTATCCCCTGTATTACATCAAGAAACTGAATCTGCGCCTGACTCACCGGCAGATGAATGA
>JAFUGM010000017.1 GCA_017469355.1 Solobacterium sp.
ACCGTAATAGGGATACTCAGTGTACAGTTCTGTGTCCATCATACCCAAATTATAAATGAGCAGGAACTTACGCATCTGCTCAATATCTATTTATGGGCACGAAGTGCCCTTTTGTTCTTTTCAACAAGAAAACCGGAACTGTGAGTTCCGGTCATTTTTTTATGGTGCCGATGATGATCAGCGTGCCATTACGCACGAGCGCTCGAGTTCGTGCGTGTGTCCTTAAGTGGAGCTAAGGAGGATCGAACTCCTGACCCCCTGCTTGCAAAGCAGGTGCTCTCCCAGCTGAGCTATAACCCCATGTATATTTAACCTGAATAGAAATGGTGGGCCTGAATGGACTTGAACCAACGACCTCACCCTTATCAGGGGTGCGCTCTAACCACCTGAGCTACAGGCCCATTTCTCTTCAAGTGCTTAATCATATTATCAAAGGGGTTTTACAAAGTCAATCATAAATTTAAAAAAAGTTTGTCCAATTTTGTAGGGTTCGTTATAGGTTATGACAATTGGTTTACTGCAGGTTCCCGAATCGGGTAGAATAGGAAAGTCGTTTGAACTGGAGACCTGTAGTTATGGAAAGTTTTATTGCCTGGTTTATGAGTACGATCGGCCAACATATTTCTGCGGAGTGGGCCGTATTTATTGTTAGTATGATTCCGCTTGTGGAAGAGCGCGGCGGCCTTCTTCTGGCAAGTATGCTGGGAATTCCGATGTGGCGAGGAATTCTGTTCTGTGTTCTTGGAAATATCTTTCCGATTCCGTTTATTCTTCTGTTTATCAAGAAGATCTTCCACTGGATGGCAGAACATCATCTGTCTGGAATCGTGGCGAAGATGGAAGAGAAAGCCGCGAAGAATAAACCGAAGATTGACCGGTATGGGATGTGGGGACTGCTGCTCTTTGTCGGAATTCCGCTGCCTGGTACCGGTGCCTGGACCGGAGCGTTAGTCGCATCGCTGTTTGACATGGATCTCAAGCGAGCCAGTCTTTCTATCCTGTTAGGTATCTTCCTTGCGGCGGTGATCATGACGATCGTATCCTATGGTGCACTTGGCAGTCTGTTCTGAGGGATGAATAATCCCTTTTTCTTTTTGAAAACAGGACAAATTCATGATGGGATGAATTGATGGTAAATACACAAAAATAGTGGCATAGTGTGATAAATACGCAATAAATCATCCTCTGAATCTTGAAAATTGTTTCATTTTTAAATAAATTCATCCTAAAAATTAGAAAAAATATGGATTTTTGTGAGAATTCATTCTCTTTTTTTGGTATAAACAAGGTCGTAGCCAGGAAGGGGATTAACAACACCTGGTGAAGGGGTTCGTTCTTGCAGAACCCGGCAACAGCGGGTTTACCTGCGATGACCGGAGAGGTGCAGTACGAACATTGATTTCCTTCAGATCTTCGTGATCTGTCTGAAATACATTCATTCATAATTCTGATTCGAGATTAAGTCGCTTGTGGTAGGGCGGCTTTTTCTCTTCTATAATACGGGTATGAACTACACCGCATTGATTGTTGCTGCAGGAGCCGGGACCCGCATGGGGCTTGGTTATAACAAGGCATATTACCGGATAAAAGATGGGAAAACGATTCTCGAACATTCCATGGCTCTGTTTGAACAGGATCCAGATTGCGTACAGCTTGTGATTGTGACGGATTCCGAAATGTATCGCCGGGAAACCGGTACGGATACGGAAGGGTGTATTGTGATTGTGCAGGGTGGTTCCACCCGTGAGGAAAGTGTATGGAATGGACTTCAGGCCGTACTTGCGGATACCGTGTTCATTCATGATGGAGCACGTCCATTTCTATCCCAAGAGAACCTTGACGATCTCAAACAGGCGATGAAAACCGAATTCGCCGCATGTCTTGCGGTTCCGTGTAAGGATACGATCAAGGTAATTGAAGATGGATATATCACTTCCACATTGCCAAGAGAGACCCTTGCGGCGGCACAGACGCCTCAGTGTTTCCGCACTGATCTTATTCTCTCCTCTATGGCAAAAGCCCGGGCAGATGGCTTTGAGGCGACCGATGACAGTTCCATAGTGGAAAAGTATTCTGAGGTGCGAGTCAAGCTTGTGACAGGCAGTTATGCCAACCGGAAAATCACAACCGCAGAAGATTTATAAAAACCGAACGGGGAACTTTAACCTCCTGTCGCTAAATATTAAGCAGAGGAGGTTTTTTTATGAGATGTCCACGATGTCTGAATGCCGACCAGGAATTCTTCTATCACGGAAGTAAGGGCTGGTATTGCCGGAAGTGTATTTCCTTTGGCCGGGCACTGCTGGAGGAAGATCGAGAACCGGCACAGCTTTCTCCCATTCACGAAGGAAGCGAAGAGTATTCGATTCCCTATCCGTTAACGGCCGATCAGAAGCGCATTTCACACCAGTGCGCAGAGGCGATCGATGAGAAGGATGTACTTCTCTATTGCGTATGCGGGGCGGGAAAGACAGAACTTGTGACCGAAAGCATTTCAAAGATGCTGAGACAGGGAAAGAAAGTGGGGTTTGCGATTCCCCGCAGGCAGGTGGTGCTGGAACTGCGGGAACGGCTTGCGGGATATTTTCCATATGCCAAAGTGATTGCGGTATGTGGCGGGCATACTGAAGAAACAGATGGCGATCTGATTATCTGCACCACCCATCAGACCTATCGCTACTATCAGGCATTTGATCTTCTGATTCTGGATGAGCCGGATGCGTTTCCCTTTCGGGGGAATGCGGTATTACATGGAATCGCGAAAACCTCATGCCAAGGCAGAATGATCTATCTTACCGCAACGCCAGACGCGATACTTCGCAAGCGCGTGGAACAGGGAACACTGGCCTGTCTTCGCTTGAACCGCAGGGCGCATGGTCATGACCTTCCGGTACCGGTGCTTGAGACCGGGAGTCTTCCAGTGCTGCTCATCAAGCTGGTACGTTGGCTTCATCAACATGATTCACCCCGCATGGTATTTGTGCCGACGATTCACGAAGCGGATCTGCTTCAACGATTTCTTTCTCTGTTCATGCCATGCATGAAGGTTACTTCGAAGAGCCCGGATCGGGATGAGATCATAGAGAAGTTTCGGAACCAGAAAGATGGAATCATCGTAACGACCACCGTCATGGAGCGGGGCGTAACGATTCCGGGTGTGGATGTCTGTGTGTTCCATGCGGATCATGAAGTATTCGATGTCGCAAGTTTGATACAGATGGCAGGCCGGGTTGGCAGGACATTTGATCATCCTGATGGGGATGTGCTGTTTCTGTTGGAAGAGAAAAGTCACACGGCAGATCGATGCCGTGATGAGCTGATGGAGGCGAACCGATGCGCTGCTTGATGTGTGGAAGGCCGATGTATACTACGACAATCAATGATCTGTTTTCCCGTCAGGATGTACTTTGTGCGCAGTGTCGAGCGGAATGGAAACGGCTGAATCGGACGCTACGCTTTGAAGGAAAGAAACTCCATGTGCTGTATGAATACAATCCCGCATTCGCTTCCTGTCTGCTTCAGTATAAGGAATGCATGGATGAAGCGCTGAAACCGGTCTTTCTATACCCGGACCGCACCGCGTTGAAACTTCGCTATATTGGACGGACGATACTCTTACTTCCAAGTGAACCACGGAAACTGCAGGAGCGGGGATTCTCTCATCTTGCGGGAATGTTTGAGGGGCTTGGATTACCGGTTCTGGAGCCGTTTTACAAGGATGAAGAGCGCAGTCAGAAAGGTCACAGCGCAAAGGAGAGAGAAGCGATGATCAAGCATATACGTCTAAAAACCGGCATTACCCTTCCCAAGCATGTGGTGCTGGCAGATGATGTGATCACAACCGGCTCTACCATGAAAGGGGCGCTGTCTGTACTGCCGGAAAGAACAGATGTGGTGCTGTTTTCTGTTGCCATGGCCCTAAGACAACACCAGGGGATTTCTTGAATCCCCTATTATATAAAGTTATAATGATCACGCTGATTTGATGATCAGGAGGTTTTAATTATGGCTGGAATCTTAGACAAATTAATGAACGTAGACGGCCGCCGTCTGAAAGAGATTGAAAAGAAGATCAAGCCAGTGCTTGAGCTGGAAGATAAATACGCTGCGATGAGCGATGAGGAACTGAAAGCAGAGACGCCTCGGTTACGGGCGCTGCTTGCGGAAGGGAAGACCACCGATGATATTCTTCCTGAAGCCTTTGCGACTGCGCGTGAAGCGTGCCGCAGAGTTATTGGGGAATACCCGTATCCGGTTCAGGTGATGGGCGCTGCTGTTATGCAGGGAGGCGACATCGCCGAAATGAAGACCGGTGAAGGTAAGACCCTGACCTCAGTTATGGCCGTCTATCTGAACGCATTGGAAGGAAATGGTGTTCATGTTGTTACGGTAAACGAATATCTATCCGAACGTGACAGTGAGTGGATGGGACAGATTCATCGTTTTCTGGGTCTTACCGTAGGGCTGAATCTGCGCCAGCTTTCCCCGGCACAGAAGCGGGCTGCGTATAACTGTGACATCACATATACGACCAACTCGGAGCTTGGCTTTGACTATCTTCGTGACAACATGGTCAAAAATGCGAAGGATCGTGTTCAGCGGGGGCTGAACTTTGCGCTGGTGGATGAAGTTGACTCCATCCTGATTGATGAATCCCGTACACCATTGATTATTTCCGGCGGAATGCGGCAGACAGCCAACCTGTATCTTCAGGCAGACCGGTTCGCCAAGAGCCTCCACGAACAGATTTCCGAAGGCGATGAGGTCATCAAGCCCGGAGAATATGAAGTGGATGTGAAATCGAGAACGGTTCAGCTGACCGAGGCGGGCGTTGCCCGGGCAGAAAAAGTCTTCCGGGTCGACAATCTGTATAACCTCGAACATACGCAGTTATTACATCGCATCGGACAGGCGCTCAAGGCGAACTACGTCATGATGAAGGATGTGGAATATGTCGTTGATACAGAAAATGATGAAATCAATATCGTCGATCCTAATACCGGCCGTCTGATGAAAGGCCGGGAGTGGTCCGATGGTCTTCATCAGGCCGTATGCGCAAAGGAAGGAATTTCCATTCGTCAGGAAACCACCATTCTTGCGACGATTACCTATCAGAACTTCTTCCGTCTTTACAACAAACTCGCCGGTATGACCGGTACTGCGAAAACCGAGGAAGAAGAATTCCGTGAGATCTATAACATGTTGGTTTATGAGATTCCGACCAACCGACCGGTTGCCCGGATTGATCAACCGGATGCGATCTTTGGCACAAAAGATGCCAAGTTCCGCGCATTGGTGGAAGAAGTGAAGGAACGTCATGAGAAAGGCCAGCCGGTACTAGTCGGTACGATTGCGGTAGAAACCTCGGAACTCATCCATGATCTGTTGAAAAAAGAAAAGATCCGTCATGAAGTGCTCAACGCGAAGAATCACGCAAGAGAAGCGGACATTATCGCCAAGGCAGGTCAGCGTGGTGCGGTAACCATCGCCACCAACATGGCAGGCCGTGGTACTGATATCAAACTCGGGGAAGGCGTACGTGAACTGGGCGGTCTTTGTGTGCTGGGCAGTGAGCGTCATGAATCCAGACGTATTGATAATCAGCTCCGTGGACGTTCGGGACGTCAGGGCGACCCGGGTGAATCCAGATTCTATGTCAGTGTGCAGGATGATCTGATGGTTCGGTTTGGCAGCGAACGTCTGGAAGGAATATTCAAATCCCTTGGTGATACTGCGGTTGAATCAAAAACCGTCACGAAGTCCATCAACTCTGCACAGAAGCGTGTGGAGGGTGTAAACTTTGATGCCCGTAAGACACTGCTTCAGTATGACGATGTTCTCCGCCAGCAGCGTGAGGTCATGTACGATCAGAGAAACTACATTCTCGATAATGAGGATGTACATACGGTCATTCGTCAGATGTTTGAACGGGTGATCTCAGATACGGTAGGTGCCAATATCGACTTCGAATCCCGCAATGGGGATCTGAATGTGAAGGGACTGCTCGACTCCTTGAAGAAGATAGGCTTTGCGGATCTGTTTACGGAAACAGATCTATTGGGAAAGAGCCCGGAAGAGGCAGTCGCCGTAATTAACGACAAGGCATGGAATGCCTATGACAGGAAGATTGAACCGGTCCGTGAACAGATGCGCGGATTTGAGCGGAATATGTCACTGGAAGTGATCGATCGGGCATGGGTGGATCACATTGACATGATGTCTAAGCTTCGTGATGGAATTGGCTTACGAAGCTATGCCCAGGACAATCCGCTTCAGGCCTATGTGACAGAAGGCTTCCAGATGTTTGAAAACATGATGCACAACATCGCACAGGACATCGTTGCCTACTGTATGAACATCCGGATCGTGATCAATCAGGAACAGCCGAAACAGGCATAAGGAGAACCTATGGAATTGTATGAAATGAAACAGGGCGTAGCCCGCAGCCAGGCAAAAATGGAGCAGCTTGGCTCCTCTCTTTGACCTCGACGGGAAACGAAACGAAATTGCGCAGAATGAAGAAGCGATGAGTTCCCCGGACTTCTGGAATGACCAGAAGAAAGCGCAGGCACTCATCCGAAACAACAATGCGATTAAGGCGCTTGTGGAGAACCATGAGTCGCTTACCGCCGCACTTGCGGATCTTGCGGAATCCATTGCGGAACTCAACCAGTCCTTTGACAGTGATCTTGCGGATCTTGTGGAAGAGGAATACCGGAGTGTGATGAAGGACTTCGACGCCTTTGAAATTCAGGTATTGCTCAGTGGCCCGTATGATAACCACAACTGTATTCTGGAAATTCATCCGGGTGCCGGAGGAACGGAAGCGATGGACTGGGCGGGAATGTTATACCGCATGTATGTCCGCTGGGCAGAGCGTAAGGGCTTCAAGATCACCGTTCTGGATTACCAGGATGGAGAAGAAGCAGGAATGAAATCCTGCAGCCTTCAGATTGAAGGCCCCATGGCATATGGCTATCTGAAAGCGGAGAACGGTGTCCATCGTCTGGTACGTATTTCCCCGTTTGACTCCAACGCACGGCGTCATACCAGTTTCGCGAGTGTGGAAGTCATGCCGGAATTTGAAGATGATCTGGATATCGAGATTGATGAAAAGGATCTTGAGACCATCACAATGCGTTCCAGTGGTGCCGGCGGACAGCACATCAATAAGACAGATTCAGCGGTACGTATGACCTACAAGCCACTGAACATCACCGTCTTCTGTCAGACACAGCGCTCGCAGCTTCAGAACCGTGAAGCGTGCCTGAATATGTTGAAATCCAAGATCCTGCAGATCCGGATTCAGGAACAGGCACAGAAGATGGCAGAGATTAAGGGAGAAGTAAAGGCGAATGAATGGGGATCTCAGATTCGTTCCTATGTCTTCCAGCCATATACGATGGTGAAGGATCTGCGCACCGGCTATGAAGTTGGAAATATTCAGGGAGTCATGGACGGAGATCTGGACGAATTCATCTACAGCTATCTGCGTTCGCAGATTTCCTGATTCAGCCGTAGTCCTGTAATCACACAGGACGATCACAGAAACGTATCAGCGGATCGTAATGGAAAAAGAGATTAACTATCAGCTCAATCTGTCAGACTGGCCGGTATCAGACCATGGCAGTGTAAAGAAAATCATGAGCCGTGAATTGAATCTTTCCCGAAAGGAAATCTCCCGTCTGAAATATGACGGTGAGATTCTTTTGAACGGGGAACGAATCAAGGTGAATGATCATATGCGGGTTGGCGATACGCTGACACTCCGGTTTCCGGAGATTAATACCGAACAGATTCCGGTTCTGGAAGAAGAACCGGAGATCCTCTATGAGGATGAGGACCTTGTCATCATCAATAAACCGGCAGGAATTCCATGTCATCCGGTTCACGGACACATGGAGGATTCTGCCGGTACGATTCTTGCGTCTCACTATCTGAAACAGGGACAGGAGTTTGTGATCCGTCCGGTCGGACGACTGGACAAGGATGTGTCCGGAGTGCTGATTTTTGCGAAGAGCCGCTTATCGGCAGCTCGTCTTTCCAAAGATCGTGAGAATGATAGACTGCGGAAGTACTACACCGCATTTGCGGAAGGTGTGCTGGAAGTAAAACAGGGAATCATCGATGCGCCGATCGCCAGAATGGAAGGACAGCGCCGAAGAGAAACCGATGATCCTGATGGGAAGCCCGCAATCACAAAATACCGGGTGACACATGAGTTTCATGTGAATCAGATGCAGGTATCCGCACTGGCTGTGGAAATTGAAACCGGACGAACCCATCAGATTCGCGCCCATCTTTCTTCCATTGGTCATCCATTATTGGGTGATGAACTGTATGGCGGGAATACGGAATTTCTGAACCGGCCTGCCTTACATTGCGCAGAAGTGGATTTCCTGACACCGTTTTCCCGTCAGGACCGTATTGTACGGGCACCGCTTCCCGATGATATGCGGGAATTGTTGGAAGAAAGCGCAAAAGCTCCGATCATTGAAGAGGTGAAAGAAGAGCCAATCGTCGAGGCAGAAGAAACGCCAAGATACAGCTCCTGGCCGCCAGAAGAACCGATCGCAGAACCGGCGGTAACGGAAGAAGCCTCAGGTGATCGGATGCGCAGAATTCTTACCGTTTTTCTGATATTGATTCTTCTGACTGCGCTTGGATTACTCGGATGGCTGTTTCTTAAACCCGGAAACGAAACCACGGATCATAGCGCACTCTATGAACAGCTGAACATTGAGTTTAAGGAAAACAATGTGGTGGAATACGGTGGTGATTTCCATCCTGCTGATTACATCAATACTTCCTATGGGGAGATCAGCTGGCAGGGGATGGTAGATACGTCCATCCTGGGAAGCCAGACCATGGTCTTCACGGCAGAACAGAAGGACCGTGACGGTACGGTTGTAAAAAAGGAGTTTGAACGGGAATTTGTGGTTAAGGATATGATCGGA
This sequence comes from Solobacterium sp., assembly GCA_017469355.1. Taxonomy (GTDB): domain Bacteria; phylum Bacillota_I; class Bacilli_A; order Erysipelotrichales; family Erysipelotrichaceae; genus Bulleidia. Next base: position 8,958 of record JAFUGM010000017.1, read on the forward strand.
CCGATCATATCGCTGGACCGCAGTATTGTCCGCATTTCACAGGGAGACCAGTATGATCTGGAATCAAATATTCTCTCTGTTCTTGACCCGGTGGATGGAACTTTGTCATATACACTCGATACCGGTTCCTTCAATACTGCAGTGCCGGGAACCTATATTATTCACATCACGACACAGGACTCTTCCGGAAATACAGCTTCCAAAAGCTTCAAGGTAATTGTCGAGGCGACTGCGGAAGAAATCGAAGAAGAACCGCCCAAAGAGACGGAAGAGCCTGAAGAAAGCCCAGAGCCTACTCCGGAACCGACGCCAAAAGATGAAACCGCTCCGATCATTCAGCTCAGCAGCGAATCTGTCACATTGACGGAAGGTGATGCGTTCAGTGCAGGAAGCCTTCTGGTTTCTGTCAGGGATGAAACAGATGGAGATCTCAGCTATGCGGAAGGATTAACTCCAGGTAGTTATACCGTGATCTCGGATGTGGACAGTGATACGCCAGGAAGCTATACCGTAACGGTCATTGCGGTGGATACCGCTGGAAACCGTACGGAAAAAACTGTTTCGGTGATTGTGAAGGAAGCACCGACGCCAGAACCGGTTCCATCTTCCTCACCGACCGTAAGTTCTGTGCCGAATTCTTCCAATCCGAAAGAACAGATTTATAACTTTCTGGTCAATAACATTGGCCTGAACCGTGCTCAGGCATGCGGGGTGTTATCGAATATGCATCGGGAATCCCGTTTCAATTCCACAGCGGATAATGGGGTTGGCTATTATGGCCTTTGTCAATGGGGTGGGGACCGCCTGGCAAGTCTCAAGAGCTGGTGCGGTGAAAACGGCTATGATTATACGACAATCGATGGCCAGCTTCATTTCCTTCAATGGGAGATGCCACTGTACTACCCCAATACGACGTCGCAGCTGCGCGCCTGTCCCAATGATGAGGAGGGTGCCCGCAAGGCGAGCTGGATCTTCGCCATTGGCTATGAGGTGGCAGGAGAAGAATTTGCCAATATGTCCATGGATAAGGCGGCCGAATACTTTAATGAATGAAAACGTCTGTTTCCAAGCGAGGAGACAGACATTTTAAGAAGTGTACTCATTCGGTCTGAAGCAGAAACAGCGAGGATTTCGGTGCCAGCCTCAGACCATGATCGAAGCGGAGTGATTCTCCATTCACAAGGTTCACCCCAGCTGTGATTGGAACCGAAGGGAAGATGGTTTTTTCCTCTTCGGAGATGTTAATCGCAAAGAGAACGGTGCCGTCCATGGAGGAACGTGTAAACGCCCAGAATTCATTTCCTGTTGCGACCTGGCGATAATCCCCATACGTAAGAATGGGGCAGTCTCTGCGCAGGTGGTTCAGTGCTTTGATATGCTCGCTCAGTTCATTTTCAATTGGAGTTTCAATATATGGGCGTAAAGCATCGTCACTCTCTCTGGTTCGGGTACCACGTTCTCCCCATTCACTTCCGTAATAGATGCAGGGAATTCCCGGCATCGCATAGATCAGATCATAGGTCAGCGGCAGATCCCGCTCATCACTCAATACACTTGCCAGCCGATCGACATCATGGTTATCCGCAAAACTCAACAGATGTTTTCCGGTATACAGACACCAGGGGTCAGGGCCAAACTGCCGGTTCAGAGAATAGCCGATCTCGAAAAGATTTTTTGAGTTCATGGAAGAGAACAGTCCTTTCCGGCATTCATAGTTGGTGACACTGTCGAGATGTCCTTCATTAAACAGAACATTGTAGTCACCACCGATCATTTCTCCGATCAAAAGCAGATCAGGATGACGGGAATGAAGTGAGTCAGACAGTTCCCGCATGAAATTGCGGTCGAGACAATACGCGACATCAAGACGGATCCCGTCAATCTGGAACTCTGAAATCCATTGTTCGACTGCCTGAAACAGGTAGGCCTTCACTTCCGGATTCTGAAGGTTCAACTTAACGAGTTCGTTATGACCTTCCCAGTTTCCATAAGTAAATCCATCTTCTGCCCATGTGTCATTGAAGTTGATGTAAAACCAGTCTTTATAAGGGCTGTCCCATTTGCGCTCTCTGACATCCTGAAACATTGGGAAGCCACGCCCAACATGATTGAACACTCCATCAAGAATGACACCGATGCCATGGTCGTGAAGGGAATGACATATCGTGGCGAAATCTTCATTTGTGCCAAGGCGGCAGTCAATTTTCGTGAAGTCACGGGTATCGTAACCATGACGGTCACTTTCAAATACCGGATTGAACATCACCCGGGTAATACCAAGACGGGAAAGATGATCAACCCAGTCCAATACGTGAAGAATGCGATGAGAGAGAATCCCATCGTTTTCCTTTGGAGCTCCGCAGAACCCCAGAGGGTAGATCTGATATATTGTCTGATTAACGTCCATAACTTACCTTTCCATCTCGGAAGAACTCAATCATACAGGCAGTAAGCGATGCGGATCCAGGAACGTCAAAGGGGTCGTCCCGTTTCTTCCATACCGCGGATTTCAGTTCATTCTTATCCAGATGAATGTTTCCTTCCGATGCGTCGCAGAAAAAGCCGAACAGAAGCGATCCGGAGAAGGGCCATGGCTGCGAATTGAAATAACGCAGATTCGTTACCGTAAGACCGGTCTCTTCCTTGACTTCGCGTTTTACGCAGTTTTCAACACTCTCTCCGATTTCACAATATCCCGCAACCAGGGCATCATGTCGGTATTCCCCATGGCGAATTGCGTATTGCGTGACGAGAATCTCATTGTGTTCATTCAGAATACCGACAATCACTGCCGGGTTAATTCTTGGGTAGACAAGATTTCCGCAGTCCGGGCAGCGCATTGCCCGCTCATTCCCGACTGGAATCATGCGCGTTCCGCAGGCGCCACAATAGCGGGTGGTTTTATACCATTGATAAAGGTGCCAGCCAGTTACACAGGCAAACCCCAGTTCCGTGGGTTCGTAGTCTCTGGCGAAGTTGATATTCAGAGAAATGGCATTTCCCTGAGGGATTTCCGTCAGAAAGAAAGCAGTGTCATCGATGGAGAACAGATAGCGGAAGTCATGTAAGTGCGTCAGTTCTCTGAAATGAAAAAACGTACGGTCCGGTTTCAGGATCGCGTTATTTCCATCAAAGCTGAAGACGATATCCTCTGCGGATGGTTTTCGTGGGTTCCACTCGTTGTGGAACTGATGTGGTTCAATTTCATGTATCATAGTCCAAAAAAATCCCGGATACCCGGGCCTAACAAATTAATTATAGGGGATAAAAAAATAAATTTATAGACTGTTCAGATGTTAATTTCCGATTATATTGAAAGTAACAAAGGAAACCTAATCCGAAGGAGGATCAGGAAATGAAGAAGGTATTGCTCGAATATTAATACGAGTTCTCTGAATTAAGCAGAACATTCAGGGAACGGAACAAATCCTCGAATTAGAACGATGTCTGCGTAGAGGACAGACCAATGGCAAATTACTTCTAAACAACTGAATCTGTAAGCCAACGGGGAAACCCGTTAAGAAACACAGGTAACAATGCCTGATATGCGGTGAGAGAATCACGGACACCGCGGAAACAAAAAACCAGTATTAAAAAAGATTCCGATATAACGCAGTTGCCGAAAGAAACAGCAGAGCTGCACCGGAATCTTTTGTTTTGCGATAAAATAGGCCTCAGCGAGGTTAAATTATGACAACAGTAAATGAAAGAATCAAACAGGTTCGAAAGTTAATGAAAGAACGGCACATCGATGTGTACTATGTGCCAAATGAAGATGATCATCTCTCAGATGAATATACTGCGGCGTACTTCCGCTGTAAGTCGTTCCTTTCCGGGTTTACCGGTGAATCGGGATGCGTCATTATTACAAAGACCTTTGCGGGATTATGGACTGATGGACGCTACTTTACCCAGGCAGAGCAGGAACTGGAAGGCACCTGTATTACTCTGATGCGTCTGCGGCAGGAAGGGGTTCCCGATCCGGTGGACTTCCTGATTCAGAAAACACCGAAAAATGGTGTTCTTGGGTTTGATGGCCGGGTAGTCAGTGCTGAGACCGCACAGAAGCTTGCGGACGCGCTGGAAAAGAAAAACGCAAAGATTCGCATGGATGAAGACTTTGCGGGGCAGGTATGGGGAAAAGAACGCCCTCATATGCCGGCAGATAAACTGTATGTGCTTCCGGTGAAATATACGGGTGAAGATGTTTCAAAGCGTATTGAACGGGTGCGTCAGGCAATGAAGGAAAAGAAGGCGGATACACTGATTCTTACCCGCCTTGAAGATCCGTGCTGGATGTTGAATATCCGGGGAAATGATATTGAGAGTACACCGATTGCGTATGCCTTTGCGATGGTAACGAAGACCAAGGTGTTCTATTACATCGATTTTGAAAAGATCAGTTCAGAAGTGAAATCTCACTTTGTGAAATATAAGATCAGTGTTCGCCCCTACGCGATGCTGGGAAAAGATCTTGCGACATTGCGTGACCGGAATATCTGGGCTGATATGCATACGCTGAGCGCGGCGCTTTATTCCCGCCTTGATCCATCCAATGTGCTGCTGAATGAACCGTCTCCGATTCAGATGTTCCGGGCAGTGAAGAACCCAGTAGAAATCAAGAATACGATCCATGCGCACGTGAAGGATGGTGTTGCGGTTGCGAAGTTTATTTATTGGGTAAAACAGAATGTTGGCGAAGGAACCATGACCGAGGTCAGTGCCCAGAACTATTTATATGATCTGCGGGCGCAGGGAGCGGATTATATTGAGCCCTCCTTTACTACCATCTGTGCTTACCAGGCAAATGGCGCCATGATGCATTACAGTGCTACAGAGGAGAATCACTCACCCATCAAGGCGAAAGGCTTCCTGTTAGTGGACTCGGGCGGAACCTATAAGGATGGCACAACGGATATTACCCGTACCATCGCAGTTGGAAAACTGACGGCGGAAGAAAAGAAGCTGTATACCAAGGTTCTCAAAGGACATCTGGATTTGATGAATGCGAAATTCCTCTATGGGACTTGCGGGAATAACCTGGATATCCTCGCAAGACGTCCGTTATGGAATGACTCCATTGATTATCAGTGCGGCACTGGCCATGGCGTGGGACATGTTCTGTCCGTCCATGAGGGACCACAGTCCATCGCCTGGGGGAAACGGGGTGCTGTACCGCTTGAGGATGGCATGATCGTCACGGATGAACCGGGAGTATATCTGCCTCATAAACTTGGCATTCGAATTGAGAATGAACTCCTTGTCACAAAGGGAGAGAAGAACTTCTATGGCCAGTGGATGCAGTTTCAGAATCTGACCATTGCGCCATATGAACCGGAAGCGATTGATCCGGCCTACCTCGATGATGAAGAACTGGAACTGCTCAATGCATATCATAAGCAGGTATATGAAACTCTGAGTCCGTTCTTAAACGCGAAAGAAAAGAGTTGGCTCCGTCAGACGACAAAGGCAATCAGAAGATGAAACTTGTATCGTGGAATGTAAATGGGCTGCGGGCCTGCGCGAAGAAAGGATTTCCGGAATTCTTTGAACAGATGGATGCGGATATCTTCGCCATTCAGGAAACCAAAATGCAGGAAGAACAGCTCGAAGATGCCCTGAAGTTTGATGGGTATTATCGGTATATGAACAGTGCTGAGCGAAAAGGCTACAGCGGCACACTCGTATATACGAAGAAAGAACCATTGTCTGTTTCCTATGATATTGAAGGAGATATCACCAGGGAAGGACGGGTTATTACGCTGGAGTATCCGGAATTCTATTTCGTCTGTGCCTATGTCCCAAATTCCAAGGAGGGACTGCTTCGGCTGCCGTATCGGATGGAATGGGAAGGATATCTTCGTGCCCATCTGAAACGGCTCGATGAAGTGAAACCGGTCATTTATACCGGAGATCTGAATGTGGCGCATGAGGAGATTGATATCAAGAATCCTTCTTCAAACCACAAAAACGCGGGATTCTCTGATGAAGAGCGGGAAGCGTTTAGGACGCTGCTGGACTGTGGCTTTACCGATACCTTCCGTGCCCTCTATCCCGACACCGTGAAATATAGCTGGTGGAGTTATCGCTTTAATGCGAGAAAAAACAATGCCGGATGGCGGATTGACTACTTTGTGGTGTCAAATCGTCTCTTTGACGCGGTGAATGACAGCCTGATTTATTCCGAGATTGAAGGAAGTGATCACTGCCCGGTCGCTCTGGACATCAATGTGGCATTCTGAAGAGCGATTCGATACAATAATAGAGTCGTTTCTGCATTTCGGAGGATTAACATGAATGTAAGAACAATGGTCACGGGATATCGTGACGAACTGGTAGAGCGGCTTGGAACGCTGGTTGCGATTAACAGTACAGAAGGAACCCCGGAACCCGGTGCACCGTTTGGGGCCGGCCCCAGGGATGCGCTTCATGCGGCACTTGCGATGCTGGAAGAAGATGGCTTCCGTACGGTAAATCTTGATAATTACTGCGGCTACGCAGAGTTCGGTGAGGGTAAGGAACTGATCGGTGTCATTGGACATCTTGATGTTGTGCCTGCCGATATCCGGGACGGATGGAATACGGATCCGTTTGTGATGAGTGAAAAGGATGGAATCCTTTATGGGCGCGGCGTAGATGATGACAAGGGTGCTGTTGTCGCCAGTATGATTGCGCTCAAGGTACTGCGGGATCTTGGCGTACCTGTAAATAAACGCATACGCCTGATCATGGGCACCAATGAAGAAACTGGCTCCCGATGCCTGGAACACTATGTGGAAAAGGAAGGCCATGTGGATTATGGGTTCACTCCAGACGGAGATTTCCCTGGAGTTCATGGCGAAAAGGGAATGGTTGGCGGAACATTCCGGAGTAAGAACACCAACATTCTGGACATTCATGGCGGCACAGCCAAAAATATTGTCTGTTCCAGATGTTCTGCGAAGGTTCCGAAGAACTGCTATTCTTCCAAGAAACTGGGTGACTGGTTCAATAACCTGAATATTGAATTCACTGTAGATGAGGAAGAAGACGGAAACGTTATCACCGTTTTCGGCAAGGCAGCTCATGCCAGCACCCCAGAACTGGGAATCAATGCGATTTCCGTTCTGTTTGCGGGGTTAAGAGAAGCAGGTATGCAGGATCCGTTTGTGGAGTTCTACTGCAGTCACTTCGGCTTAGCGACCGATGGCAGCGGACTGAATGCGAAGCTGGAAGATGAATTTGGCGTTCTGACACTGAATGTTGGAATGATTTCCATGGAAGACGGAGTGATTACCGGAACGATTGATATCCGCTCTCCGGTTACCATGAGCACGAAATCCGTGCTTAAGGCAATGGCTTCCCGGCTGGAGGATGATAACGGAGTGATTGAATTCCCATTTACCGTAGAACCACTGTTTTTCCCGGTGGAGTCTCCGTTAGTTTCGAGCCTCCTCAGTGCATACCAGGAAGTTACCGGGGAAAAGGACGCAAAACCCATGACGATGGGTGGCGGTACGTATGCGAAAGGGATCCGCAATACGATCGCATTTGGGTGTTCGTTCCCGGGCAGAGATTATCATATCCATGACGCGAACGAGAACGTCGGGATTGATGAACTGTTACTGCAGACGGAAATTTATGTACACGCATTAATGAAGCTTCTGGAATTATGAGAGATACGGCACGCTGAGACGTGCCGTATTTGCGATATAATGGCAATGATATGAAAAAAGCGGCGATACTATACGATTTTGATAAAACCCTCTGCGATCGGGACATGCAGGAATACAGCCTGATTCCCAATCTTGGCTATGAACGTGCATCTGACTTCTGGAAAGAAGTGGATGTGCTTTCTCGTTCCAACCGTATGGACGGAATCAGCGCATATCTGTATATGTTGAAAAAGAAGTTTGATGAAGCTGGGCGTCCTCTGCGGAAATCTGATTTTGCGGGACTGGGAGCTTCGATTGCGCTTTACCCAGGTGTAGATACTTGGTTTTCACGGATCAATGCGTATGGCCGTGAAAAAGGGCTTGAGATTGAACATTACATCATTTCCTCCGGCATGGAAGAGATCATTGAAGATACACCGATTGCGAAAGAGATGAAAAGGATTTATGCATGTCGGTATTACTACGATGAAAATGGCATTGCCCAATGGCCTGCGCAGGTGGTGAACTATACCACCAAAACACAGTATATTTTCCGCATCAACAAACAGGTGCTTGATGAAAGCAATGACAGTGATCTGAATACCTGGGTTCCGATGAAGGAACGTGCGATTCCGTTTAAACGCATGATCTATGTGGCAGATGGAATCACTGATGTGCCATGCATGAAACTGGTGAAGGTCAATGGTGGTCGCTCCGTTGCGGTATATAATCCTTCCAGCGCAAAGGCTGCTTTGACTGCGGAAAAACTTCTGAACGAAGGACGTGCTGATTTCATGGCCGGAACGGATTACTCGCAAGGCGGTGTAATGGAAGAACTGGTTCATCGCATTCTGGATGAAATGAGTGCCAACGCATGTCTTGAAGATCTGGAAGGGACGATTCAATGAGTGGATCTGGAAAGAAAAATAAGAAACGGAAACGCCGTAATCGGAGAATTAGAAAAGAAATCGTCCTGTTTTCCTGTGTGTTCATACTGGCATTATTGATTCTCTTGATATGGAAAGCATTCCTGGGCGGCAGATCCCATGACAGCAGCACCCATGTGATCATGTTGGATGCGGCGCATGGCGGGGATGCGTCAGGGTATCAGGGACTCATCAGTGAGGATGAATATAATGAGCAGGTGATCTCACGTCTGGAAGTGCTGTTGGAAGAAGACAGCCGATTTATACCTGTGCGCACGCATACAGCAGATCAGGCGATGTCGGCAGCTTCCAGGGTTGAGGTGATTAATGCGGAAAAACCGGATCTGGTACTGTCCGTACGGTGCCATAATGGCGATTCTCCAAATTTCTGGGCAACGCTGATCTTCGCTGATCCGCCTTCCTCCAAATATCATGCGGAAAGTGCTGCGTTTGCGCAGGATGTGCTTGCGTCATTTACGGATGCTGGGGTGGAAGCCGCGGCTGGTTATTATTACCTGCGTCCAATCAAGGAAGGCTATTATCAGGAACATCTTGTTGTATTGGATGATGAGACCGTTTATGAAGAAGAGACCTACGATCTGATGCGTGCGGACGCATCGGTCGTCATTGTTTCTCAGATTAATGTGAATTCCTCTGAAGAAACCGAGTTCTGGGCAAGTGAGGAAGGAATCGATAAAGCTGCGCAGATTTATTATGATGCGATTGTGAAGCGGTATGAGTGATATGGCAGAAAAGACAACGAATGCGGAACGCTTTTTAAATGCATATGCGTCGATTGAACGCAGTCTGAACCAGATGTTATGTAAAAACGACTATGTCGGGTTTAAGAAACTGGTTCGTCTTGCGGCGAAAAGCAATTCCGTGGTACAGCGCAATGAAGAAACTCTGAAGGAATATGCGGATCTCAGGAATGCGATTGTCCATCAGCGAAGCCGGATGGAAGAAATCATTGCGGAACCGCTGGATTCCGTGACGGAAAACATTGAACATATCGCGGATCTTCTGAATGCGGATGAAACCGTACTTGCGTATTCTACTTCTCCAGTACATACCGCAACTGAAACAACAACCGTCAAAGAGGCATATGAGATTCTTCATCGTATTCGTGGAGATAAGCTTCCTGTTTATTCAAAAAATGGCTACGAAGGTCTTGTGACAATGGATCATATTGCCGGATGGATGATGGAAGGCAACTCCTCTTCCGACTCGGTGATTAAGCTGCTTGTTACAGGGAAGGACCGCGTCATTTTCGTGAAACGGAATATGCCGATCATGGAGGCGGTGCTGAGTTTTGAGCACGTTATGAATGATATGGAAGACGCGCCGGTCATTCTGGTAACTGAGAACGGAGACATGCATGAACAACCGATCGGAATCCTCTCATCGCACGATTTATCGCGGATTCTGGCGGGTTTGATATAAGAAAAGCGCATAAATTGGTGCACCAATGGCAGAAAACCGCTTTTTTATGCGGTTTTTGATTGATTTTATGCAGGTAAAATGTAAAATAAAACTGTCATTTTACTGACAGAAGGAGATTAATAAATCACTATGGCAAAAGAAGCAAAGATTCTGACAAAGAAGGTTCTCGCAGAAGAGATTGCGGCAAAGCAGGGAATCACAAAGAAGGCTGCTACAGAGATCGTCAACTATGTATTTGACGAGTCCGCAAAGACCCTGAAGAAGGGTGGAACTGTTGACATTAACGGTTTCGGTAAGTTCTCTGTTAAGAAGAGAGCAGCTCGCAAGGGTATCAACCCTCGTACAAAGGAAACCATTAAGATCAAGGCTTCCAAGGTTCCTGCATTCAAGGCTTCTAAGACCCTCAAGGATCTTGTTAAGTAATAGGAATTATACGGATCAGAAACAGTCGCTCATCTCGAGCGGCTTTTCTTTTGGCGAAGATGTCATGTATACTTTCTTCATGAGTGAAAAGACAGTGTTAGTCGGTACCTACACCGACAGTGGAAGTAAGGGGATTTACTCCTTTAAGTTTCAGGATGGGGAGCTTTCTTCTCCTGAATTATTCGCAAACATCAACAGCCCGAAATATCTCAGTGTGGAAGATGGCCTTGTCGCATCAATTGGAAAGTTTGACCGTGGTGCAGGTGCAGCAGTCTTCAATCCTGTGGGAGAATTGATTTCTTCCTGTTCTTATGAGAACAAGACATCCTGCTATGTCACCTGGCATAATGGGAAGGTTTATACCGCAAACTACCATGAAGGAACATTCAGCGTTCTTTCCTTTGAAAACAATGAACTTAAACTTCTGAAAAAAGTTGAAATCAAAGATGGGGCAGGAGCCCACCAGGTACTGTTTCATGGGGACAAGGTTCTTGTGCCATGTCTGTTTCTTGACCGCATCATGATATTTGATGAAGAGCTCTCCTATGTGGGTTCGATTAACTTCCCAGATGGCACCGGGCCTCGTCATGGGGTGTTTTCATCCGATGGAACATTGTTATATCTGGTATCAGAGCTGAGTAATGAATTGTATGTGCTGGATACAGAAGATTGGAAAATGAGAAGTGTACTTCCAGTTCTCCCGGATGGGGAAACCTATGTAAGAGGAACCGCTGCAGTACGTCTTTCCGAAGACAATGACAAACTGTATGTCAGTACACGTGGCCAGGATATTATTTCCGTCATTGATTTGAAGCAGATGAAGGTAATTCAGGGCGCATACAGCGGAGGTAAGCATCCTCGCGATTTCATCCTGTTGGATCATCATGTAATTTCCGGTAATCGCTACAGTGATACTGTCGTCTCCTTCAAACTTCGTGAAGATGGAACAATCGGTGAAGAGACCGAGCGCATCACGATTCCTCAGGCAGTAAGCTTTGCGCTGCTGGAAATCAATGAGGATTGATTACTTAACATTTATTCTTATACCAATGGATGGCAGTCAAGGGGCTGCCATTTTGTATGCAAGGAAGGCCACCCGAACGATACGGAATCGATGAAGTTGGAAGCATAGTGAGTTAACATGATCTGAGCTGTGCGGAGCTGGAGCACGCATGTCCATTCGCAAGTGGTATAGAATGAACATATGAAGGTTGGTAGAAAACTGATGATAGCTGCGTTATGTGGAATGCTAGGTGGATGCGGTTTAAGTAATGGGAAGGAATTGACCCTTTGGGTGATTACCGATTTACATTATCTGACACCGGATCTTTATGATGTGAATTCGTATGCGTTTGGGCAGCTTCTTTCTACTAACGATGGAAAAATGATTGAATACATGCCGGAACTGCTGGATGAGTTTGTTGAGATGGCGGAAGAGGAGAAACCCGATGCGGTGCTGATCACTGGTGATCTTACAATGAATGGGGAACTCGAAAGCCTGAAGTCACTGAAAACAGTGTTTTCATCTCTGAACAATTCCGGTATTCCTGTACTTGCCATTCCTGGGAATCACGATATTAATTACATCTATGCGGCAAATCTTACCGGGGATAAACCGATTGGTGTTCCTGGTATTTCGCAGGAGCTATTCCAGAAGCACATGAGTGCATTTGGCTATGACAACAGCAGTTCACAGGCTCCCGATTCATTCAGCTACGTAGTTGAACTGGCAGATGATCTATGGGTTATGGCTATTGATGCGAATACAGAACAGGCCCCTGGCGCAATCACTCCTTCCACATTAGTGTGGATGGAAGCACAGCTTCAGCGTTCCCTCGAAGAACATGCGTCTGTGATTGTGATGAGTCATCAGAATGTTCTGCCACAAAACGCAGTGATGTCAGCCGGATATGTAATCCATAATCATGAAGCTGTTCAGCATCTGCTTGAACAGTATGGTGTCTCTCTTGCGTTAAGCGGGCACTCTCATCTCCAACATGTTTCTCAATCGGATACACTCACTGATATCTGTACGGAAAGTGCTGCAGTTTATCCACTGGGGTTTGGAGTAATACAAATCTCAGAAGATCATACTTCCTGGACATATGAGAAACGTCAGTTTGCCTCATATCAGGATGAAGCGTATGAACGAATTGAGACACTGTTGAGAGAACAGATTCTAAGAGGATTGCATGAGGTGGAGCTTCCGGATGATATACAGGAAACAATCGTATCATTTGGGGCAGATCTTGCGATTAAGCATTACACTGGTCAAACAGAAGATATTGACAGCTATAGGGAGAAGGAAGGCTGGCGGTTATGGAAGGAATATGCCGGGCAGTCGTTCTGGTATGCTTACCTGCAGGAAATCATGCGAGAGTTTTCTGAAGTGGAATAACAGGAAACTTGGTTTTCATTGGCATGGGTTCAAGTGCTATAGTCTTTCTGTTGGACTTCAGCTATGAAAGATATGAAACCAAGAAATATCAGTATTGATGTATGCCGGATCATCACATTTATCAATGTGGTCGGTGTGCATTTTCTGATGAACAATGGATATTACTATACGCCTTTGACAGGGAATCGGATGTTTATCATGACAGTTCTTCGTTCATTGTTTTTTCCATGTGTTCCGGTATTTCTGATTCTGACTGGATATCTCATGCGAAAAAAAGAATGGAATAAGGAGTATTACAAAGGGTTGAAACATACCATCATCATTTATGCGCTGGCGAGTTTCGCCTGTGTGATTTACCGGAATATCATTGGGCCTGATCATATCAGTTTCGGTAATGCGATTTTGGGAATGTTGTCATTCTGGGACAGTGGTTATGCATGGTATATGGAAATGTATTTTTCTCTCTATCTCATCATTCCATTTTTGAATCATATGTATAACGGATGTAAATCCAGAAAAGAAAAGACAGTTCTTGTATTGTCCATGATCGTAATTACATCACTTCCATCTGTGGTGAATGTATATCAGTTTCATCGTGCCGATTGGTGGGCAGTTCGAGGGGATGGGGACTACTATACCGTTCTTCTTCCGTTTCTGATGAAGAACATGTTTCCGATTACCTACTATTTCATTGGCTGTTGGCTGAGTGAATTTGAATTCAAACTGACAAAGATTCAGAACCTGGTAATGCTGGTGGGGTCAATTGTGCTCAGTGGACTTTATGACTGGTGGCGCAGCGCACCAGGAGTATTTGTGTCAGATGAGTGGAACGATAATGGATCGTTGTTTTATGTCATTATCGGTGCGTTATTTGTGAGTATGTTTCTAAAGCTGGACTTCAGCAGGGTTCCTGAAACCATAAAGCGTATCATTATGAAACTGTCCGGATTGTGTCTGGGTGCCTATCTTGTTTCATATATCTTCGATGAAATCGCATATCCGATCCTCAACAGTCAGATTGAATCCATGCCGGAGAAATTGAACTACATCGTTGTTGTTATGGGTCCGATCGCTCTGCTTTCTCTGCTATTGTCATGGGTGCTGGATCTGATATATCAGCTCATTGATCGGGGACTTCAACGGATTGCCATTCGATAGGCAGGGAAACAAAAAAGGGAACTTACATTCCCTTACAGATTACGTGGAGCTTACCGGGATCGAACCGGCGACCTCCTGATTGCGAACCAGGCGCTCTCCCAGCTGAGCTAAAGCCCCGTTTTTCAGCAGGGTTATTTTAGCACATGTTTGGAAAGATGGCGATTATTTTAGATCGAACGAAATGCGGCCTTTTCCATTTTTATAGGTGAGGGTCGCAATGGATCCGTTGATCATTGTGAAGCTTGGTACCGTATGGCCAATATCTGCTTCCAGAATGAAGGGATATTCACCTAACGCAAGGGTTACCGCATCTTCGTAGGTCATGCCGGTTTCACTGGAAGGGAACAGCACACGCCCAATCAGAATTGCCTTGGTTTTGGAGAACCATCCGGCATATTTCATCTGTAATAACGTGCGATAGAAGTTCTCCGCCGTCATGGAAAAATTATCAAAATACCAGATAAATCCATCTTCCAGATAGGTGAGGATAAACTTTCTTACCGCATCATATGGTGTTCCGATCAGATCCTTGAGGACATCAATACATCCGCCAATACAACGTCCGCTCACATGGAATGAATCGCGGTTGGATTTCCATTCTGTAATTGTGTCCGGTCCACAATAATCATCCGCAAAGGAGGGCTTTGAGGCATGATAGTCACTGGTTCGCTGGATGACTTTTCTTCCCCGAATCAGCTTCAGTGAATTCTGAAGATACTCAGGCAGCGGATCTTCATCAAAGGAACCACCATTAAACCCATACATCGTAGCCACACCATATTTCACGGTATAAGTAAACAGAAGTGAGGTTGGGTCACTTGCGCCAGCGAGCCACTTTGGATTCTTTTTCAGGGAAGTCCAGCGTACATAGGGGAGAATTTCACTGAGAAAGTCACCGCCTCTTGCGGCAAATACCGCTTTGACTTCCGGATGCTCAAAGAGAAATGACAGTTCTTCTCCGCGTTCCTCTCTGGTTCCGCCACGAGGCCCATCGACTCGGACATGTTCCGTTTCAAGAATGCGATAGCCTTCCTCCATTAATCGGAGTTCGGATGCGTCAAACGCTTCCAGTTTATCTCCGGCACCGGCGCTGGGAGCGCATATGCCAATCAGATCATTGCGTTTCAAAAATTCCGGATAAATCATAGGGAATTACCTCTCTTCCTGAATTCTAGCATTCCTTACTAAAAATGAGCACCACGTGGGTGCTCAAAGTAATCAGCCTAAGTGCCAGATATCCCGGTTATATTCCTGGATGGTACGGTCACTGGAGAAGAATCCGGAGCGGGCAATGTTTACCAGCATCATACGATTCCACTTTCCCTTGTTCAGGTAATCGTAGATCATGGATTCCTTGGTGTTGCAGTAACTTTCCAGATCAAGGAGTGTCATGAACCAGTCTTTGTTCATGAGGTTATCCTGCAGTTCTCTTAACATCGCTTCATCGCCGATTGCCAGAAGTTCTGGGGAAGTGATGAAGTCAACACAGCGGCGAATGCTTTCGCTGTGGTCATAGTATGAACGGGCACTGTAACCATTGGTGTTATACAGATGAATTACTTCATCTGAACTGCGGCCGAAGGTGTAAATGTTTTCCATACCGACAAGATCACGGATTTCGACATTCGCGCCATCATTGGTTCCGAGTGTAACTGCACCATTTAACATGAACTTCATGTTTCCGGTGCCACTGGCTTCCTTGGAGGCCAGGGAGATCTGTTCGGAGATATCCGCTGCCGGAATAATCGCTTCCGCCTTGGCAATGTTGTAGTTCTGCAACATAACCACACGCAGGTATTTCGATACTTCCGGATCGTTATTAATGAGTTCCTGCAGGCAGAGAATCAGGTGAATGACATTCTTTGCCATGATGTAGGCAGGGGCAGCCTTACCACCGAAGATTGCGGTGATCGGGGCAGCCGGGTAAACACCGGACTTGATACGCAGATACTCATAGATGATATAGAGCGCATTCATCTGCTGGCGCTTATACTCATGCATACGCTTGACCTGAATGGAGAAGATGCTGTTGGGGTCAACGTCAATGCCTTCCTTTTCCTTAATGAACTGAGCTGCCTGAATTTTCTTCTGATGCTTGATTTCCGCAATGGTATTCAGCGCATGCTCGTCGTTGTGGAAATACATGACACGTTCCAGCTCTGCTGGGTTGTTCAGCCACCCATCACCGATCATCTCCTTGATGAATGCGGTGAGTTCCGGGTTGCAGTGGAGAATCCATCTGCGGAAGGTAATTCCGTTTGTCTTGTTGTTGAACTTCTCCGGGTAGACTTCGAAGAACGGACGGAGTTCCTGATGTTTCAGGATTTCCGTATGCAGTGCCGCAACGCCGTTAACGCTGTGACTGTAGTGCATATCCATCTTGGCCATATGCACTTTTCCCTGATCATCAATGATGTTCAGGTTTTTGTTGTCGTGATACGCACATACGGCAGCGTAGTCCAGACCGCCGATAATCGGCATCAAATGCGGGACGACTTCATTCAGATATTCCATCGGCCATTTCTCCAGAGCCTCTGCGAGAATGGTGTGGTTGGTATAGGCGCAGACACCAGATACGATTCCTGCGGCTTCCTTGAAGGAAATGCCTTCATGAATAAGCAGGCGAATCAGTTCGGGAATTACCATGGAAGGGTGAGTGTCATTGATCTGAATCGCCACATAATCTGCCATCTTGCGCAGATCATGACCGAGATCTTTCTGCTCTTTGATAATCAGCTGAGCCGCATTGCTGACCATGAAGTACTGCTGATAGATTCGAAGCAGCTGACCATCCTTATCAGAATCATCCGGATACAGGAACAGCGTAAGATTCTTTTCAATGTCTTTTTTATCAAAGTTAATTCCATCTTTGACGATGGATTCATCTACAGTATCAAGATCGAACAGATGAAGCTTTGTATGTCCCTTGTTAAATCCGATCACATCGAGATCATACATTCTGGAATGAACCACATGATCACCAAACCGTACGGGGAAGGAGACATCGGTCTTTCTTACCCATCCGAGATCTTCGATCCAGGCATCCGGTACTTCATACTGTTTCCGATCACGGAATTCCTGCTTGAAGAGACCGAAATGGTAACGTAATCCGACACCATCTCCAGAAAGATTCAAGGAAGCGATGGAATCCAGGAAACATGCGGCCAGTCGTCCAAGGCCGCCATTGCCAAGAGAAGGTTCCGGCTCACATTCTTCTACCTTGGATAACTGCTTTCCATGAGCAGACAGAAGCTTGTCTGCTTCTTCATAGAGACCAAGATTGATCAGGTTTCTTCCAAGCTGTCTTCCGGTAAGAAATTCAGCGGAAATATAATAGAGTTTCTTTGTGCCCTGAGTGATCTGTCTTTCATCAATACGTTCCTGCACAGCTTTGAGGAGTGCAGTATATAGTTCTGCCTCAGAAGCTTCTTTGATCGACTTCCCCAGCAAGCCGACAAGCTGCTCTTCGAAATTCATGTTATAACCTCCGTATTTGTTGTTGTAAACGTTACTGGAAACGATTACAATAATTAAGTATCGATTTGCCGAACTCCCCTTGTCCGGCAAAACCATGAAAAAGATACAACGTTTCTGAAAAAAAGAAAAGAGGATTTCTTGAGGATTCCGACGTGTAAGCGGTAACATCTCAAGATTGCCTGGAATTTCGAAAGGAGAGAGGGTAGAACCGAGGAATTGCTTGGCGAACCCGGTCTTAGTCTATGAAAAAACAAACAGGAATTCTGATGCCTGTCGCATCACTGCCCAACCGTTTTGGCTCCGGAGATTTCGGGCCGGATGCCTATCGCTTCGCGGATGATATCGCTGAAGCAGGGTTTTCCATCTGGCAGCTGCTGCCAATGAATCCTCTGGGATATGGGAACAGTCCATACCAGCCGTTTTCTTCCTATGCGATGGATGAAATCTATATTTCGCTGGATCAGCTGGAAAAAGAAGGGCTGATCGCTCACGCACCGGATCATATGAAGAATGCGCCAACCATTCAGTATCAGGATATCCGTGTCTTCCGTGAGAAATGGCTCCGGGAAGCTTTTCATAACTTTAAGCCGGATCGGAAGTACCGGGCATTTGTGGCGAAGAATGACTGGCTGGAAAGTTATGCCGTATTCATGGCATTCAAGCGGAAGAATGATCTCCGCTGCTGGGTGGAGTGGCCCGCAAAGATGCGGGATTACCCCGAACTAAAAAGTCTGGATCTGACACCTTATGAAGAAGACATTAATTACCAGCGTTTCCTTCAGTACAAACTATATGAACAGTGGACCGCATTAAAGAAGTATGTGAATAAAAAAGGCATTGAAATCATGGGTGATCTGCCGTTCTATGTCGGACTGGACAGTGCGGACTGCTGGAATGGACGGCCAAACTTCCTGTTAACGAAAAAAGGAAAGCCCCGGTTTATCGCGGGTGTACCTCCGGATTATTTCTCTGAAACGGGTCAGCGATGGGGAAATCCGATCTATGACTGGGAATATATGAAGCAGGATCAGTTCGGTTTCTGGACAGAGCGCATCGGTTACAGCCGGAACCTGTTTGATATTATTCGCCTTGATCATTTCCGGGCGTTTGACACCTACTGGAAGATTCCTGCCTCCTGTCCAACCGCAGTCGTTGGCAAGTGGGTGGAAGCTCCGGGAAACGAGGTGTTTGAACATCTGCTGAAGACATTCCCGAAGATTCATATCATTGCGGAAGACCTGGGGGATCTTCGCCCGGAGGTTCTGGAACTCCGTGACCGGTTTAACTTCGCTGGTATGCATGTCATGGTGTTTGAATTCCAGCCGGATCAGGAAAACACGATGAATGCGCACAGCCTGTTATATTCGGGAACCCATGACAATGAAACCGTGAAGTCATGGTATAAGCACAAGAGCAAAGAAGAACAAAGGGCAGTACGCAACTGGCTCACAAAACACGGATTCAAGGGGATCAATCCGATTGATCGGATGTTGAAATACGCGCTCTCCACGGATTCGGAAATGGTTATCATTCCCATGGCGGACTGGCTGTTTATTGATGAGAGGGGGACGATCAACCATCCCGGTACGGTGGGATCACCGAACTGGGAATGGCGGTTGAATTCCTTCCGACCATTCGAACAGCGGATTCCCGCAATTAAAGAGGATATCCGCACCAGCGGACGTCACTGAACGATTGAACGCTTCGTAACCCGGTTTGGGCATACGGAGCGTTTTCCGTTAGAATACAAAGTATTATGGAAAGGCGGTCGAAATGACAGTTCTCTTGGAAGTAATCAAAATGATTCTTACGGGAATTCTGGAAGGAGTGACGCAATGGCTTCCCATCAGCAGCCGTGCGCATCTGATACTTCTGGATACGCTGCTTCCGATGAATCGAAGCACTTCATTTTCAGAGATTCTGTTACTGGTGATAGAAACTGGGGCCTGGCTTGGATTAGTGACTGTTATGTTTCGACGGCTATGGCCATGGTCAAAACGTCGTTCTTCAAGAAAACAGATACTGGAGCGCTGGAAACACATTGGCCCTGCGGCGCTGTTATGGAGTATCGAGCTTCTGTTTCTTGAACCGCTGCTGCCATCGTTTCTTCATACCCCGGCTGTTCTGTGCGTGATGTCAGGAGGAATTGGCGTTTTGATGATTCTTTTCTCCCATCATGCAGTGCAGAATAACCGGACTGCACTGACGCTTGGCGGGTCGGTGCTTGTTGGGGCGGTTGGATGTATCTACCTGCTTCCTGGGGCATCGTTTGTCGGAACGGTGTTGGTGTTATGCGTGATTCTTGGGATGAACCGATCGTCTTCCATGGAGTTTTCGCTTGAGGCATCAGTCCCGGTAATTGCGGTGAGTATCGTGCATCGCCTTATGGGAATGGAAGGCTCGGTTATGTTGGTGGAGGCGGTATTACTTCTTATCGCGTTAATTACCGCCTATCTTGTGTCAGTCTGGATGATAAAGGGAATTCTTCGTTCCTTTTATCAGGCGGATCTGAAGTTGTTGGGATACTATCGGATTGTGTTGGCAATGGTTATGATGATTCTTAGCCTGATCGGAGCACTTCCGGAGAGTATGGGAGTTTATTTATGAACGGATCGAATGTTACAGCAGCGGGATTGTTTCTGGAAGGAATATTGTCGTTTTTTACTCCCTGTGTTCTTCCGTTAATTCCTCTGTATATCGGATATCTTACGGCAGGACGGGATGAAACCGAAGCGCATCATCGCTGGAAGACGTTTTTTCTGACGCTCTGCTTTGTGTTGGGAATCTCAGCGGTATTTGTGATTGCGGGCCTTGGAAGCAATGCGCTGCGGCAGTTTTTTCAGAACTATACACTGCAGTTTGAACTGGTTGGCGGAACGCTGTTGATTCTGCTTGGTTTGATGTCATTAAATGTCATTCATATTCCGCTGCTTCAGCGGGATTATCGCTTCATGAAATTCAAACCTGGCAAGTCCGGGTATTTTCAGGCATTTCTGCTTGGCTTTTTCTTCAGTTTTGCGTGGAGCCCATGTGTAGGGCCGTTACTGGCGTCGGCCATTCTTGCCTCGGCAGCCGCTTCCACAAAAGCCATGGGAATGATCTATCTGTTTTCCTATGCGGCAGGGTTTATCATTCCATTTCTGATCCTTGGATTGTTTACCGATGCGGCATTATCCTGGCTGAAGGGGCATCGCAATATTGTGAAGTATACCGGGATGCTGGGAGGAATCGCAGTGATTGGTATGGGATGCTATATGCTGGTACAGGCAAACCGTTCCATCCTGCAGCTGCAGCGCTCGGGAGAGCAGATCGCGGTAACCTCAGAGCCTTCACAGGAAAGTTCTTCTGTGGCTGAGGCGACAACGGATGCGGAGGCATATAACTTTACCCTGAAAGATGCGGAAGGAAATCTTCATTCTTTGACAGATTATGTAGGGGAGCCTTTGATTCTTAATTTCTTTGGTACCTGGTGCTATTACTGCAATGAAGAACTTCCGGGGTTACAGCGGGTAAGTGATGAAGGCAAGGTGAAGGTGCTGTTGATTGCGGCTCCGGGATATAACGGAGAGGGCAGTATGGAAGATGTGGAGCGAATCATGGCGGAAGAAGGATATGATATGGAAATCCTTTATGATGAAACGTTTGAAGTAACCACGAAATATGGGATTACGGGATATCCTACTACCTTTGTCTTACAGCGTGATGGAAACTTCCTTGGTTATATGCCTGGCTATATGACAGAAGAAATTCTGGACGAGGTTGTACAGGAAATTACAGCCCTTCCCTGAAAAAAATAAATTCGTTATTGCGCCGCAAAAATGCGTGCGCTATAATCACTTCGTTAAAGAGGTTAATAAAAAAAACGGCGCATTGCCGTTGGGTTTATTAGCCTCCGTTTTTTTTGGAAAAATGGAAAAACGACTGGGTTGAAGGGGGTGATTTTGTGAAGTACATTTTTGTAACAGGAGGAGTTGTATCAGGTCTTGGGAAGGGGATTACAGCGGCTTCGCTTGGAAGACTTCTGAAGCAGCGCGGGCTGAAAGTGATCTCTCAGAAACTGGATCCCTACATCAATGTGGATCCAGGAACGATGAGCCCTTACCAACATGGAGAAGTGTTTGTCACAGAAGATGGCGCGGAAACCGATCTGGATCTTGGACACTATGAACGGTTCATTAATGAAGATCTGAATCAGTTCTCCAACCTCACAACCGGAAAGGTATACTGGAACGTACTGCAGAAGGAACGACGGGGAGAATTTCTTGGAGAAACAGTACAGATCATCCCTCATATCACCAATGAGATCAAACGATTCATTTACTCGGTCGGAGAAAAGGCTGGGGCGGATGTCGTGATTACGGAAATCGGCGGTACCGTTGGTGATATTGAATCACAGCCGTTTATTGAAGCGATCCGGCAGATCTCCATTGAAAACCGGGCAGACGATGTGCTGTTTATCCATGTCACATTAGTTCCGTATATTCCTGGCTCAGATGAGTATAAGTCCAAACCGACCCAGCACTCCGTGAAGGAACTGCAGAACTGCGGGGTCCGCCCGAATATCATCATCGCAAGATGTGATGAAGAGCTTCCGGAGGATGTACGGCATAAGATATCGCTGTTCTGTAATGTGCGCCCGGACTGCGTGATTAATAACACGACGGTGGAATCACTTTATGAAGCACCGATCATGTTGGAACAGCAGAACTTCTCTAAGATTGTCTGCCGTGAACTGAATATTGAGACCGGAGAAATTGATCTTACGGTATGGAATGATCTGCTGAACCGCATTCATAATCGTTCCAGACATGTGAACATTGCGCTTGTAGGAAAGTATGTAAAACTCCATGATGCGTACCTCTCCGTAAAAGAAGCGCTTCATCATGGCGGTTATGAAACAGATGCGCATGTTCATATTCACTGGATTGAAGCAGAAGATATCACTGCGGAAATCGCAGATCGTATCTTCCAGGATATTCATGGAATTATTGTGCCGGGAGGATTTGGCATGCGTGGAATCGGCGGTATGGTAGAAGCCGCGAAGTACGCAAGAACACATGACATTCCCTATCTTGGCTTGTGTCTTGGAATGCAGATTGCGGTGATTGAATACAGCCGGAATGTACTTGGATATGCGGATGCGGATTCTGGAGAATTCAATGAGAACAGCACCCACAAAGTGATAGACTTTATGCCGGACCAAAGTGATGATATCGATAAGGGCGGCACAATGCGTCTTGGCGCGTATCCATGTGTAATTGCCAGGGGGAGTCTTCTGGAATCCTGCTATGGAACGGATCATATCAGTGAACGGCATCGTCACCGGTATGAATTCAACAATGAGTTCCGAGCAGAACTGGAAGAAGCTGGACTTCGCGTTGGCGGAACGTCACCGGATGGTACACTGGTGGAGGCGGTGGAAATTTCTTCCAACCGATTCTATATCGGTGTTCAGTATCATCCGGAATTCAAGAGCCGTCCGCATAAGGCCCATCCGCTGTTCCGTGAATTTATTCGGGCAGCTGCAGTGACAAAGGAGAAGAACAATGGCAGATAAGATTATCGTTCTGGATTTTGGCAGTCAGTACAATCAGCTGATCGCAAGAAGAATTCGTGAATTCGGAGTTTATTCTGAGCTTCATCCCGGAGATATGAAACTGGCAGATATCCTGGCGATGGGTGATGTGAAGGGAATTGTGTTTTCCGGCGGACCGAATTCTGTTTATGAACAAAACTCATTGAAGTGCGACCCGGATATCTTTACGTCCGGTATTCCGATCCTGGGGATCTGTTATGGGATGCAGATGACGCACTATATGCTTGGCGGAGAAGTCACCAGTTCTGATAAGAAGGAATACGGAAGAGCAGAACTGGTAACAGAAGCTTCTGAGCTGTTTGCGGGACTGGAAGCAGAGCAGACCGTCTGGATGAGCCATGGCGATCAGGTTTCCCGACTGGCCCCGGGCTTTGTGGGAATTGCGAGCAGTTCCACCTGTCCTTATGCGGCTTCAGCGGATGTATCGCGGAAGATTTATACGATGCAGTTTCACCCGGAAGTAAGAAACAGTGAACATGGTCTGGAGATGCTGTCTAACTTCGTATTCCGTATCTGCAATGCTAAAGCGAACTGGACCATGAAGGACTTCATTGAAACCAGTATCACCAGAATTCGGGAAACGGTAGGAGATGACAAAGTACTGCTTGCGTTAAGCGGAGGAGTAGATTCCTCTGTTGTGGCTGCGCTTTTGCATAAAGCGATCGGAAATAACCTTTACTGTATGTTTATTGATCATGGTTTACTGCGTAAGGGAGAATCAGAGTCGGTCATGGAAATATTTGACCGTAATATGAAATTAAATCTTACACGGATAGATGCCAGTGATCGGTTTCTTGCGAAACTGAGCGGGGTAAGTGAGCCTGAACAGAAACGTAAGATTATCGGCAGTGAGTTTATTTATACATTCCGGGATGAAGTTGCTAAATTGCTTCAAGGAACAGATATTCGCTGGCTTGCGCAGGGAACCCTGTATACCGATGTGATTGAATCCGGTACGAAGACAGCGCAGACAATTAAATCTCACCACAATGTGGGAGGTCTTCCTGAAGATATGAAGTTTAAGCTGATCGAACCGCTGAATACCTTATTCAAGGATGAAGTCCGTCAGCTGGGAATTGAACTCGGTCTTCCGGAGGAGATGGTATGGAGACAGCCATTCCCGGGACCAGGACTTGGAATCCGTGTTCTGGGAGAAATCACAGAAGAAAAACTCGAAATCGTGCGGGAATCTGATGCGATTCTTCGAGAAGAAATTCAGCGCGCAGGGCTTACCAGAGAAATTTGGCAGTACTTTACCTGTCTCCCTGATATCCATAGTGTTGGTGTGATGGGAGACCAGCGTACATATGACTATACGGTTGTTGTACGTGCTGTAACATCCATTGATGGTATGACTGCAGACTGGGCACGTATCCCGTATGATGTGTTGAATACGATTTCCAATCGTATTGTCAATGAAGTCGCTCATGTGAACAGAGTGTGCCTGGATATTACTTCCAAGCCTCCTGGAACAATTGAGTGGGAGTAAGTAATTTTGTCTACTCTCGCGTATATAATTAGCTGTTATTTATCTTGTAAATTCATAACTACGTAGTATACATATTTTCTATGTCTGATACCATTTTGATGCCAAAAAATGGTATCAGATTTCTTTTTCGATAGTTTACGATTTATCACCCACTTTATCACCCACTTTATCACCCACTTTTGCTATAATACAGGTGGGTGATAAAAATGGAATTGATCGAAAAAATAAACGAATTAAGACTGTATGAATATGAAAGAGAGTGGTTTGAATTCAAGGAAAACTGGTTTGACCTTGATGAACTTGGTCAATATATTTCTGCTCTTTCAAATTCTGCAGCATCATATGGACAAAAAAACGGCTATTTTATTTGGGGTATTCATGACCGGACTCATGAAATAATCGGAACCGAATTTAACCCGGACATGGAACGGAAAAATGAACCAATTAAGCATTATCTTGCTCGGAAACTATCACCAGATCTGGGATTTGAATTTCAGCAGA
>JAFUGM010000080.1 GCA_017469355.1 Solobacterium sp.
AGAACACGAGCATCATCACCATCACCCTGACGATGACGAATGTGAATGTTGTGAACGCGAACATCATCACCACCATGATGAGGAAGAAGAGACCGCAACCTATACGTTTGAACTTACCGGAATTGACTGCGCTGACTGTGCAGCGAAATTGGAAGGAAAGATTGCGAAAATCGAAGGCCTCAGTAATGTTTCGATTAATTTCATGAAAAGTTCTCTTGTCTATGATTGCGCGCATGACTATGGGAGTGAAGCAGAAGAGAAGGTGAGAGCGCTGATCGCAAAAGAAGAACCAGACGCAGTATTAACCCGCAAAGGTCATACCCATCACCATCATGAACATGAGCACGAACATGAAGAACACTGTGGCTGTTGTGATCATGAGGAATCGACACATCATTCAGATTCCGTGAAGACTGGCGCATATCGGCTGTTGATTGAAGATGTGGATTGTGCGGATTGCGCTGCGGAACTGGAACGGAAGATTGCCAAGCTGGATGGGCTGACCAATGTGCGTTTCAGTTATATCAACAGCACATTGTCTTATGACAGTGCAGATCCAGCCAATGCTGAACAGAAGATTCGTGATCTTGTGGCGAAGGAAGAACCGGATGCCAAAGTGAAATCGTATGAGGTGAAGAAATCTGCGCCAGAGTCCAAGAAAGCTGAGCCAAAATATGACACGATGCTGATTCGAATCATCATCGGTGCGATATTGTTCGCAGCTGGACTATTCACAGAAGTGCTGGTTCAGACGATTGTAGAGATCTGCGCATATCTGATTCTTGGATACGATGTTCTTTTAAAGGCATTAAAAGGAATTGGCAGAGGTCAGTTGTTTGATGAACATTTCCTGATGAGTGTTGCGACAATCGCAGCGATGTATCTGAAAGATTTCAGAGAAGCAGCCGGTGTCATGTTGTTTTATCAGATCGGAGAGTATTTCCAGGATAAGGCAGTCGATAATTCCAGAAAGTCGATTGGCGAACTGATGGATATCCGTCCGGATGTAGCCTATGTAAAATACGGAGACAGCTATGAAGCGGTTTCCCCGGAAGAAGTACGTGTAGGTAATATCGTTCGTATCCGTCCGGGAGAACGGGTTCCGCTTGATGGCGTTGTACTCCATGGGGCATCGTCATTGAATACGGCTTCCCTGACTGGTGAATCACGTCCAAGATATGTAGATGTGGGTGATGAAGTCATCAGCGGATCTGTAAATGAGAATGGCGTTCTTGAAGTAAAGGTAACCAAGGAATACGGAGAAAGTACAGTTGCCCGCATCCTTGATCTTGTTGAGAATCAGGACAGCCGTAAGGCCAATGCGGAAAACTTCATTACCAAGTTCTCCCGTGTTTATACGCCAACGGTTGTATTCTCTGCGATTGTCGTTGCGATTATTGTTGGAATCGTGACCAAAGATCCAAAAGCAGGAATCTATCGAGCTTGTACGTTCTTGGTTATTTCCTGCCCATGTGCGCTTGTTATTTCCGTTCCGCTGTCCTTCTTTGCGGGAATTGGCGGCCTCTCCAAGCAGGGTATCCTTGTGAAGGGAGCCAATATGATTGAGCCGCTTGCTAAGGCAAAGACTGCAGTAATGGATAAAACAGGAACGCTCACAGAAGGTGTATTTGAAGTCACAAAGATTCTTAACGCAGAACATAGTGAGGAAACGCTGAAGGATGCGGCTTATGCGGAGGCCTCCTCCAATCATCCGATTGCGGCAGGAATCCGGGCTGCCTATGGGCAGAGTATTGATGAGTCTAAGATTTCTGATGTGAATGAAATTGCCGGACGGGGAATTGAAATTCACTCGGAAGGACATGTCATTCTCGCGGGTAATTACCGCTTGATGGAAGACAATCAGATTAACTGCCAGGAAGAAGATGATCTTGGAACACTGGTCTATGTGGCGAAAGATGGTGTCTATGAGGGCTGTATTGTTCTGGAAGATAAGCTGAAGGACGATGCGATTTCGGCAGTACGTAAGCTCAAGGAAAGCGGATTGGAGACAGTAATTGTCTCTGGAGATAATCCGGTGATTGTTGAACGGGCTGGTGCCCAGCTTGGTGTAGACAAGAGTTTTGGTGGGTGTCTGCCGGCGGATAAAGTCGAACATATCAAGAAGTTTAAGGAAAACGGAATTGTCGTATTTGCGGGTGATGGCGTAAATGATGCGCCGGTGCTTGCGGCATCTGATATCGGTTTTGCGATGGGAGCGCTCGGAAGTGATGCGGCGATTGAAGCGGCAGATGTTGTAATCATGGATGATAAGCCATCCGGAATGACAACAGCGATTCTAGGCGCAAAGCGGATTCTGAAGGTTGTCAATCAGAACATCTATGGGGCTATCACTGTGAAAGTTCTGACATTGATTCTCAGCGCATTTGGTATTGCCAATATGTGGTGGGCAATCTTTGCGGACACTGGAGTCGCAATGCTATGTGTGATGAATTCCATGCGACTGCTGCGAACAGTTCAGAAATAACGATGAAACAAAGGGGAAACGGAGGCGACTCCGTTTTCATATTGGACCTTAAGATTTCGCACGCTCATCACATTATTTTGAAGCGGGCAATGCTAAAATATCCCCATGCGGAAACTTTCAGTGTGGCTGTTGTCTATATTCATGATGACGGGAAACGTATACAGTGACCCGGAAGATGAACCAGCAGAGGAAACAGCGGAAGAAATCACAGAAGAAACGGCAGAGGAGAGTTCAGAAGAAGAAACCTATGCCGTAGATATTCATGCGGAATATGCGGCGCTGCTTGACCTTGACAGCGGCACGGTGCTGTTTGAAAAGAATGCGGATCAGGAAGCGGATCCGGCATCCTTAACCAAACTCATGACGGTATATCTTGCGTCAGTGCATCTTACAGATTCTTCTCTGACGATGTCAGACAGTGCCTTTCAGAGCTATGACCATAATCAGGGTGTGCTCTGGATTCAGCTTGGTGAGACATTGAGCGTGGCAGATTGTGAATACGCAACGATGTTAGCGAGTGCGAATGACACCTGTGCCATGTTGGCGGAGGGGGTGTCCAATAATATTGAGTCATTTGTCTCAAAGATGAATTCCACAGCCTCGGAACTCGGTCTTGAACATACCCGGTTTGATAATCCGTTCGGCCTAAGCTCAGAAGGGAATTACTCCAGTGCGAAAGACATGGCTGAATTGACGCGAAGAGCGATGAAGAACGAAACATTCCGTACAGTGTTTGGGGCATCGTCCTATACCATTCGTCCAACCAACATGCAGGGGCAATCGAGGGTGATTGCCAATGACTGTGAACTGTTGAGGCAGGAAGCATATTATAATCCCCAGACCATTGGCGGAAAGATTGGCTCGACTGCCTCTGGATATGCGCTTTCTGCTGTAGTGCAGAAAGGGGAGACAAGTCTAGTTGCGGTGGTATTGGAAGAAGCCACCGCAGATGATGCCTATCGTGATGTGGAAGCGCTCATGGAGTATGGCTTCAGTATGGTTCAGACGGTCACCATCACACCCGAAGAGATTGGTGTGACACAGATTGAAGTAAAAGATGGGAAAAAGGAAATCGCGGTCGTGGAGTTCCGGGCAGACAGTGCGTTCAGTGTTCTGATGCCGCGGGAAGTGAACCGGGAAGACCTGCAGGCAGAGGTTGTTGTGACAAATGAGGACTCCCTGGATCCTGAACGTATTTCCGCAGAAGTGATCTTTACACTGGATGGAGAGCAGATTGGCAGTTCGCCCATGGACCGTACCATTCTCTTTGCGCCGGAAGAAGAGTCAAAGAGCCGAATGGAACAGATTCAGATGGTGTTTGATGACGTGTGTCTTGTATTGCTTGGGATGATGATTCTTGGGCCGCTGGCATTGAAAATTTTCCGAACGCTTCAGCCGCCGAAATAGAAAAATGTGAATTGTGTGAATTTTGTTCGAATACTTTATAATGCATGAAAGGATGCTAAACTGTTTCCTATGAGCAAGTTTGTGGAGCTTTGGATTATCAATGCGTTATCGCTGTGGATTATTGACCACTTTTCTTCATCGGTCTATTTTTCCGATGTGATGGCGGTGATCTTTACTGCCCTTGCGCTTACCTTATTGAATTCGACGATCAAGCCATTTCTGAAGGTGATTTCACTTCCGCTGAATGTGGTTACACTTGGTCTGTTTTCTCTTGTTATCAATGGGCTGGTACTTTGGGCTGCCTTCAGCTTCAGTATTGGTTCTTCCATCGCGTCGTTTGGGTCCGCAATATGGATCTCCATTGTTCTGGCATTCTTAAACAGTGTGCTTGAGAACGTATTTTCCAAATAGGAATGTTATGAATGAAATTAATGTAATTTATCAATCCCGGGGAGGGAATACCGAAGTGATTGCGAAGGCAATCGCTGAAGAGTGCGGTGTTGCCGCATATGATATTGAAAGTGCGGTAAATGTCAGTGGCTCTGACTTGTTGTTTGTTGGAATGGGCATTTATGCCGGGAAGCCGGACAGTTCATTGCTGGACTACCTGGATCAGCTTCCGGTCAATGTGATAAAAGGAGCAGCCGTATTTACCACAAGCGCTACGGGTGGTGA
The DNA here is from genome assembly GCA_017469355.1 of Solobacterium sp. Lineage (GTDB taxonomy): Bacteria > Bacillota_I > Bacilli_A > Erysipelotrichales > Erysipelotrichaceae > Bulleidia. The sequence goes on from JAFUGM010000080.1 coordinate 4,568, forward strand.
ACATGCGGCACTGGTAATTAATCTTCTGGAACATAAAGGAATTCAGGTGTATCCCAGACATCTGAATGTGAAGGGAAAATTCCTGTTCATGAATAAAGGAAAACCCGGGAAGGACGAGGTCAAAGAAGCACGCGACTTTGCCCGGGAAGTATTAGACGCATTTAACGGATGACGGCGGATCTCTTGCGATTCGTCGTTTGTGTTATGAGATTCAAAAAGGAGAGAACCGATTATGGCAGAGAAGGTAGGAACCGGCAGTATTGTGATGATGGTGCTTGGATTAGTCATCGGAGTCGCCGTGCCGTTATTGTTATTTGTATTTTTCAATCGCCAGAAGCACGCCTCTCCCAGAGCCTTCTTCTTTGGCTGGCTCGCATTTCTGATTGGGGTAAATATTCTGGAACAGATGTTTCACTATCTGGTATATGTTTCCCCGCTTTACCAGGTGCTGGCGCAGAATCTGCTTCTATACGGCCTTTACGGAGGCATTGTGGCAGGGTTATTTGAAGAACTGGCAAGATATCTCTGCTTTTCCAGATTCCTGAAAAAAGAGCAGGAAAATGACTGGAATGCATTGATGTATGGTGCGGGTCACGGTGGAAGTGAGTTGTTCAATCTCTTTTCGATGACCATGGCGAATAATCTGATCTATGCGTTTACTATCAACAGCTCCGGCATAGCTACACTTACCGAAGGATTGAGTGGAGCGGATCTCGAACAGGCAAAGGCCACCCTGGATCAGCTGGTAAATACAACTGCGGCATCCTTTCTGCCCTCCTTTGCGGAACGCATCTTTGCGTTAATCCTTCAGTTATCCCTTTCTGTTCTTGTTTTTTATGCGGTAAAGCATCCGCAGCGTGATCGCAAGCTGCTATTACTGGCAGTAGAGCTACACGCGCTGGTGGACTTCCTTGCGGTATGTATCAGCGGAATGTTTGGCACCCTCATTGGGGAAATCGTGGTTGGAATCTCCGCACTTGGCGTTGCGTGGTTTGCGCATACGGTCTGGAAGTCACATCAAAGCACGGCACAGAATTGAAGAAATGAAAACGATCCGCAATGGATCGTTTACAGACTTTGTTCACATTTCTTTAATGCGTCAAATGTCTCAACGCTCAGATCATGTTCTACCTTACAGGCATCTTCTGCCGCAATATCATGAGGAACACCGAGTTTTTCAAAGAGTGAGGTCAGCGTCTTATGACGTTCATAGGTACGCTCCGCAATCTCCTGTCCCGGAGGAAGCAGTTTGATGACGCCAGTCTTGTCCATTGTGATATATCCGTTTTCACGGAATTTCTTCATGGCTACACTGACACTTGCTTTGGAGAAACCGAGTTCTTCCGCAATATCGATGGAATGAACTACACCCTTTCGCTCCTGAACCATTAGAATCGCTTCGAGATAATCTTCCGCACTTTCGTAAATATTCATTTTCTGATAACTCCTGTATCAAATCCCTGTTGATACTTATTATAGAGGAAACTTTTCCGAATGGTCTAAGATTTGACCGGCTCTAAAATCGCTTCGGGCAGGGAATAAATTCAGTACAATGGAAGGGTGAAGAATGTATTGTTATATGGCTTGAGTGATTATGAGGCAGACCGGATTCAACAGATCTTTGAGACCCATGGTGTAGCAGCGTATATTGTCGGAGACGACGTGCTGGACCGCAAGGTGGGAGAACTGTTTGACATCAGTGAAGACTTTGATGGCAGACATGTCGAATTTGATCGTGCGTTTATGATTGTGGAACACCTCAAGAGTGAGGAACTTCGGGCATTGTTAAAAGAACTGGCAGAATCAGATGCGGCATTTCATGGGGCGATTTTGTTTGCGACAGAGAAGAACCGCACTTATTCACTTCGCCAGCTGTTCCATATGTGTGACAAAGAATTGGAATATTCTTTGAAGCGCATCCGGCTTCAGCAGCTGATTGAATCGTGTAATGGAGTGAATATTACAGACCTTCCTCCAAGTGAAAAGGCGGAGTTTAAGCGAAGTCTTCGGGAAGCGATACTGACAGTCAAGAGTAAGAAGGAAGATCTTGTGAAGCTGAATCGGGTCATTGAAGATCTGGAGAAAGCGTCAAAGGGGCTTACAAAACTGTACAACTGAAACAGGTCAGATGATAAAATTGGACCGTACGCATCTAAATAAAACAGAAGGACGAAATACTATGAAATCATTCAGAGTTAATCCGGAAGTTGCACAGGCACTCGCAGAGAACCGGCCTGTCATCGCACTGGAAAGCACGATTATTTCTCATGGCATGCCATATCCACAGAATGTGGAAACCGCACTCCATGTGGAGCAGATTATCCGGGAACACGGTGGTGTTCCTGCAACGATAGGAATCATTGATGGAGTCGGCGTTGTCGGAATGACTCCGGAAGAAATCGAAGAATTTGGCAAACGCGGTATGGCAATCCCCAAGGTATCCCGCAGAGACTTGCCGGTGATCGCGGCCAAGCGCAGCTGGGGAGCTACAACCGTAGCTACAACGATGATCTTTGCGCATATGGCGGGAGTGAAGTTCTTCGTAACTGGAGGAATTGGCGGTGTACATCGTGGAGCGGAATCCACGTTTGATGTATCGGCAGATCTGGAAGAACTTGGCCGCACTGCAGTGACAGTCATCTGTGCAGGAGCCAAAGCAATTCTTGATCTTCCAAAAACACTGGAAGTACTTGAGACAAAGGGCGTCCCGGTACTTGGTTTCCAAACGCAGGAGCTTCCGGCATTCTATACCCGTACCAGTGGACTCAAGATAGACTATGCGATTCAGGATTATGAAGATGGTGCTGCGATTGTAAAGGCAAAGGAAGAACTTGGCCTTTCCGGCGGTATTCTGATTACCAACCCGATTCCGGAAGAATACTCTCTTCCTGCGGAACAGATTGACGCAGTGATTGAACAGGCAATCAAGGAAATGGATGAAAAGGGAATCAAGGGAAAGGAATGTACACCATTCCTGCTCGCAAGGATTTCGGAGATTACCGGCGGAGAATCTCTGGCATCCAACATTCAGCTTGTATTTAATAACGCCGCAGTCGGCACGGAACTTGCCAAGGCATACTGCGCTTTAGGAAAATGACAAATCGAAGAACTACAATCGAGTCCCTGGTGACAAAGGACTCCATTATTCAGACACTGAAGTATCTGGGGCTTGGACCGAATATGAACATTGAAGTCCATTCCTCACTTTCATCGTTTGGCTATGTTTCCGGCGGAGCGAAAACCGTTGTGGATGCGCTGATGGAATTAATTGGTGAAGGTGGCACAATTTTGATGCCGACACAGACCACCGATAATACAGACCCTTCAACCTGGGAGAACCCTCCTGCGGCCCCGCGCGTCTGGGAAGAGATACGGGATAACATGCCTGCATATCATCCGGAACAATCCGATCTCAGTTATATGGGTGCCATTGTGGAAAACTTCCGGCATCGGGATGGCATTGTATTCTCGAACCATCCAACCTGTTCCTTTGCGGCATGGGGAAGATATGCAAGACTCTTGTGCAATCGTCAGTCACTTCATTTCCCGCTTGCGGATGAATCGCCGATCGCAAGGCTGTATGAATTGAAGGGGCATGTGCTTCTGTTAGGTACGGATTTTACCACCGCAACCTGCCTGCATCTTGCGGAGTATCGCACCGAGGCGCGGCCAATACATGTGGAGAGCGCAGTTGTGCAGAGTGAAGGAAAGCGGATCTGGAAGAAATACATGAATCTCGATATCGACAGTTCCTGCTTTGAAAAGATTCGAGCCGAAATGGAAAAGAAAAACCTCATCCGGGAAGCAACTCTGAACGGATGCCGAATACAGCTGTTTCCGATCAGCAGTGCAGTGGATGAGGCAGTAAACTATTTTGAGAAGAATACGGTATACGATCTGTACCGATAAATCACAATGACCAGTGATGCTGCAGATATGCGGAGGCGATGTCCTTGGCTGCCTGCAGCATTTCTTGTTCGAATGTTTCATCGAAACGACCGACAAACGGAGAGTCAATATCAATCTCCATAATGCATGTGTCATTTACGATGACAGGCACACATAACTCACTGCGCGATGCGCTGTCACATGCGATGTGATCTTCGATCTCATGTACATCATGAATCACCTGGGAAGCTTTCGTGCGGTAAGTCAGACCGCATACACCCTTATCAAACGGAATATGCATGCATGCGACCTTGCCCTGGAAGGGGCCAAGCACGAGTTCATTCCCGCGCACAAAGTAGAAGCCTGCCCAGTTCAGACGGTCGTATTGATCGTAAAGAAGGGCGCTGATGTTTGCCAGCGAAGCAATCATATCCCGTTCTTCCAGCATGGCCTTAATTTGTTCATTGATCATACTCATGAAAAAACTATATCACAGAGTGCTATAATACGAATTGTGAACAGGGGTGCCGATATGGCTGAGAAAAACCCTTATCACCTGATCTAGGTAACGCTAGCGTAGGGAGTTTACTTTGAATGATTCCTTACGCCTTCAGAAACGGAGGTGTATTTTTATGAAGAACAAGAAAACATTAGATCTGACATTCATGGCGCTGTATGCGGCGCTCTACATCGTTCTCTGGTACGTAGGAGCATTCATTCCATTCCTGAAGATGCCCCAGGGTGGTTCCATCGAACTGGAGTTTGCGGCACTGTTTGTAGCTTCCTATCATCTTGGGTGGAAGAAGGGAATTCTGACTGCCCTTGCGGCATGGCTGCTTGAAGTGATTCTGGGCGGTGCTAACTGGTATCTGAATCCCATGCAGTATGCGCTGGACTATATCATTCCCCTTGTGGCAGGAGGAGCAGCGTCACTGTTCTGGAAGGGAAAGAACAAATCTGTGATTGGCATTGCGATTGCGATGGTGCTGAAGTATTGCTCTACTGTTCTCTCTGGTGCTTACTTCTGGCCGCCTGAGGGTGGTGCGGCAGGCTCAGCCGCAGCCTGGACGTTTTCCCTTGGCTATAATCTCTGGTACAACCTTGCGACATGCATTGTATGTGTGATTCTCGTACCACTGTTAATCAAGCGCCTTGATAAAGCTCATATGATGTAACTCTGACAGAGGCTTCCAAAACGGGGCCTCTGTTTTGCGTATTTTGGGCAGTAGAGTACAATAAGACACATGTTGGAAAACGAAAAACAGAACATCCTGCTTCCGGAAGTCGGAACGGAGGTGTTCATACAGAGCTACAAACATAACGGCAGCCTGCATCGCACCTGGTGCAAGGGATTTGTGCTGGAAGCAAACGATGACCGTTACATTGCTGTAACGAATAAAGCATGGGTAATTGAGGCGGATGGACGTAAATGGCTGACGAGAGAACCTGCGGTATGTTTCTTCTGGGAACACCGCTGGTATAACGTTATCGCGATGATACGTAAGGCAGGAATCTATTATTACTGTAATCTCGCATCTCCAAGCCTGTATGATGGTGAAGCGATCAAGAACATTGATTATGATCTTGATATCAAACTCTATCCTGATCTCTCTTATCAGATCCTGGACGAGAATGAATACAACATGCATGCAAACATCATGCATTATCCCAAGAATGTAATGAAGATCGTCGAGGACTCAGTATCAGAACTGATTGAAGAGATGGATAAAGGAACAGATCCATTCAATCAGGAATGTATCGAATACTATTACAACAAATACCTGGAAATGAACCGCGGATTCTGACTGCGGTTTTTCTTATCATACCGCATGATGGGGCACCCAATCACTCCAAAAAATAGGGTAGAAAAAATTTTTGAAAAAAGTGTTGCAAAGGAAAAAAACGGGTGATATATTGAAACCCCACGTGATCAGGGATGAGCTGCTGAAGCTCTCCTGGAGCCCGCTGGAAGGTGTCAAAAAATATTTCAAAAAATTTTTGAAAAAAGTGTTGACACAGTATTCTGGAGGTGCTAGTATCGTGGAGCACGCCAAAAGGATGTGCGAACAACAACTTGAAAAATTTTGAAAAAAATTCAAAAAAGTTGTTGACAAGATGTTCACACAGTGATAACATCTTGAATTGCGCTACTCAGAGATGAGTACGCAGTGATCTTTGAAAACTGAACAGGAATTAAGCAACGAATAAAACGTCGATTCATTAATTTATGTAATTAACTGACGTAAGTCAGTGTTAATTGAGCTAATTCAAATGGAGAGTTTGATCCTGGCTCAGGA